>NZ_JBKOTT010000023.1:0-8781 GCF_049737895.1 Streptococcus sp. CL8.13
TTCAAGGTTAGCTGCTTGTTCACGGTAAGCAGTCAATTTTGGACGTCCAGCTTTATAGTCATTTACAAAGTCATTTGCAAATTTACCATTTTGGATGTCTGCCAAAACAGCTTTCATGTTTTCTTTAACTTGCTCAGTAATTACACGTGGACCTGATACATAGTCACCGTACTCAGCAGTGTTTGAAATTGATTGACGCATTTTCTTGAATCCACCTTCGTAGATCAAGTCGACGATCAATTTCATTTCGTGAAGAACTTCAAAGTAAGCCAATTCTGGAGCGTAACCTGCTTCTGTCAAGACTTCGAAACCTGCTTCGATAAGGGCAGTCAAACCACCACAAAGTACAGCTTGTTCACCAAACAAATCTTCTTCAGTTTCTTCTTTGTAAGTTGTTTCAAGAAGACCTACACGAGCTGCTCCAACACCTTTACACCAGTCCATAGCAATGTTTTTAGCATTTCCTGTTGCATCTTGATATACTGCGTAAAGAGCTGGAACACCAAATCCTTCTTCATAAGTACGACGTACCAAGTGTCCTGGTCCTTTAGGAGCACACATAAAGACATCTACATCCGCAGGAACTTTGATAAACTCAAAGTGGATATTGAAACCATGAGCAAATCCAACTGCATTTCCAGCTTCCAAGTTTGGAGCGATTTCTGCTTCGTACAATTCTTGTTGGATTTCGTCTGGTGCCAAAATCATGATAACGTCAGCCAATTTAGTTGCTTCTGCTACTGTGTAAGTGTCAAATCCATCTTCTTTTGCTTTGTCAAAAGATTTACCTGGACGTACACCGATGATGACATCACGACCTGAGTCACGCAAGTTTTGAGCATGCGCATGTCCTTGTGAACCATAACCGATAACGGCGATTTTTTTACCGTCAAGTGCTGCTACTTTAACATCTTTTTCATATTCCATTTGAACTGCCATAGTTTTTCTCTCTTTTCTATTATTTATTGCCTTTTAGGCTGGTTTAACAAATTTAAAATATTTTTATACTCAATGAAAATCAAAGAGCAAATTAGGAAGCTAGCCGCAGGCTGTACTTGAGTACGGCAAGGCAAAGCTGACGTGATTTGAAGAGATTTTCGAAGAGTATTAATCGCGGGTAAATCCAGTGGCACCCGTTCGAGCAATATTGCGAATACCGTACGGTCGAATGACTCGCAATAGAGCTTCACTCTTTTCAGCATTTCCAGTCATTTGAATGGTAATCGAGCTTGGCGCTACGTCTACCACTGTTGCACGGAAAGGTTGAATAATTGCTAGAATCTCAGCTCGCTTCTCAGCTGGCGCTGACATCTTAACCAAAATCACCTCGCGCTCCAAATGAGGCTTGTCTGTGATATCACGAATGCGAATCACATCAATCTGACGATTGAGTTGCTTGATAATTTGCTCCACTTCATCATGTGAAGCTACATCAATAATAATGGTGATCCGCGATACATTCGGATCTTCTGTTGCTCCAACAGAGATGCTTTCGATATTAACCTGACGACGAGACAGGACACCGGTAAAGCGATTGAGGACTCCTGAACGATTTTGTAGTTTTGCTGTTAACATTCTACGCATGGAACTTCACCCCCAACATCTCATGATTACTCTTACCAGCTGGTACCATTGGTAACACCTGTTCCTTACGAGAAATATCTACCTCGATTAGCATAGGAACATTCTCAGTGATGACTTCAAGGTCTTGAGCCAAGGTCTCAGGATTGTCAAACTTATAGTTTTTAATGCCATAAGCTTGTGCCATCAATTGGAAATCAGGAAGGGTATCAAAGACTGACTCTGACGTTCTACCTTCATAGAAGGATTCCTGCCATTGGCGAACCATTCCAAGTGAGTGGTTGTTCAGCATAACCACCTTGATTGGCACCTTGTAAATGTTCAAAATAGCCAATTCCTGGTTAGTCATTTGGAAACCACCATCCCCAACAAACAAGACTACTTCCTTATCTGGGTTAGCAATTTTAGCTCCAATTGCTGCTGGAATTCCAAATCCCATGGTTCCCAAACCACCTGAAGTCACTAACTGACGTTCATTTTGGTAGGGATAATACTGGGCTGTCCACATTTGGTGTTGACCAACGTCTGTTACCACAATGGCATCTCCATTCGTCAATTCACCAATGCGTTCAATAACGGCTTGCGGTTGAACCACACGCTCTTTCTTGTCATAAGAACGAACACGGTTCTTGTCTTTAGTAACTTTCTCAATCCATTTCTCAGTATTGTTATGAACTGTCGGTTCTGCTAGTAACATTTGCAAGGCTTTCTTAGCATCTCCAACTACAGGAATATCTGCACTGATAATCTTGCCAATCTCAGCTGGGTCAATATCAATGTGAGCAACCTTGGCATTCTTAGCGAAGGTCTTAGGATTTCCTGTCAAGCGGTCATCGAAACGGCAACCAATACTAATCATAAAGTCAGCTTCCGTCATGGCAATATTAGCTGCGAAAGATCCGTGCATACCTCCCATTCCAAGGAAGAGTGGATGAGTCGTTGCAATCGTACCTTGCCCCAAAAGACTGGTTACCACTGGAATTTGATAGCGCTCTGCAAATTCATTTAATTCTGCAGCAGCTTCAGCATAACTAATTCCACCACCAGCTAGCAAGACTGGCTTTTTAGCCTTGGATAATTGCTTCAAGATTTTCTTGATTTGCATATCATTCGGCTCAAGAGTCGGCTGATAGCTTGGTAGGTTCACTTCTGGTGAATAAATGAAATCTGTTTCCAAAGCAGATACGTCTTTAGGTAGGTCAATGACGACTGGCCCTGGTCGACCTGTAGTTGCGATATGGACAGCTTCCGTAATGATACGCGGAATATCTGCCGTCTCACGAACTTGGTAATTGTACTTAGTGATTGGCATGGTAATTCCCACGATGTCTGCCTCCTGAAAGGCATCCTTCCCAATCCCTGCTCGCGCAACCTGTCCTGTAAAGACCAAAAGGGGAACACTGTCGCTCATGGCATCCGCAATCCCTGTAATGGCATTTGTTGCTCCCGGTCCGCTAGTGACGACGGCAACACCCAACTTTCCAGTTGATTTGGCATAACCTTCAGCTTCATGCAGACAACCTTGCTCATGGCGTCCTAGAATGTGGCGAATGCCTTTAAAATTATATATCGCATCATAAAAAGGCAAGACTGCACCACCAGGATAACCAAAGATGGTATCAATTCCTAAATCACGAAGTGTTTCCAAAACTAGGTCCGACCCCGTCTTAGGAGATTCTAAACTGATTTTCTCCATTGTTCCCCTTTCTCTTCTCTTAAAAATAACTTGTTACTATCATACCATTTTTTCAAAATTTTTCAAGAGAAAAGAAGAAATTTTCTGAATTTTCTATTTTAACGTTTATTTATGAATGTTATTTTTGTTTTTATTAAAAAGATACCGATTTCATTTACTAAAAAAGAAAAAAGAACTGATTTCTCAGTTCTTCATTAATCTTATTCCACACTGAATAGGTATGGGTAAACAGGTTGTTGACCTTGATGAATCTCGACTTCAACATCTTCGAATTCTTCTGTGATTTCTTGGGCAATTTCATTGGCAAGTTCTTCGCTTCCGTCTTCACCGACATAGAAGGTTACAATTTCACTATCTTCATCCAACATATGTTTCAAGGTTTCTATCAAGGTTTGGTGCATATCAGGGTTTGACACGAGGATTTTCCCATCCACCATACCTAGATTATCGTTTTCATGGATTTCTAAGCCATCAATGGTTGTATCACGCACAGCTGTTGTGACGCTTCCACTAACGACATCGCTAAGAGCAGCAGTCATACGCTCTTGGTTTTCTTCGATGGACTTACTTGGATCAAAGGCGAGAAGACTTGTCAAACCTTGTGGCAAAGTACGAGCTTCCACCACTACTGCTGGTTGTTCCAAAACTTCTGCTGCAGATTGAGCTGCCATGAAGATGTTTTTGTTGTTTGGCAGGAAGATGATGTTACGAGCGTTAACCTGTTCAACAGCCTTGATAAAGTCTTCTGTTGAAGGGTTCATGGTTTGACCGCCCTCGATAACATAATCCACACCTTGAGAACGGAAGATATCTGCTAGACCTTTACCAGCCACCACAGCAATCAAAGCATACTCTTTTTCTTCAGCTGGTTTGCTAACTTGAGCAGCTTCTTTCTCAACCTGCGCTTCGTGTTGGTTACGCATATTGTCAACTTTTACCTTGACCAAGCTACCATATTTGAGACCTTCTTGCATAACAAGACCTGGATCTTCTGTATGGACATGGACTTTGACGATTTCATCATCATTGACAACAAGGAGAGAATCCCCAAGCTCATTCAAGTAGTTACGGAATTCGTCGTAGTCAAAATCTTTGGCATAGGTTGGACCTTGCTTAAGAGCTACCATGATTTCAGTACAGTAGCCAAAGGTGATGTCCTCAGTCGCTACGTGACCAGCCACAGACTTATGATGCTCTGCATTGATCATCTCACTCATGTTGGCAGGAGTCGCTACAAAGTCCTCAGATGCAATATATTCACCAGTAAGGGCTGAAAGGAAACCTTCGTAGATGAAGACCAGTCCTTGACCACCTGAGTCCACAACGCCAACTTCTTTCAATACTGGAAGCATGTCTGGCGTTTTAGCTAGAGCTGTTTTAGCACCTTCCAAGGCTGCGCGCATGACTTCAACAGCATCATCTGTCTGCTCAGCCTTTTTCTTAGCACCGATAGCAGCCCCACGAGAAACTGTCAAAATCGTTCCTTCAACTGGCTTCATCACTGCCTTATAAGCAACTTCCACACCTGATTGGAAGGCAAGGGCCAAGTCTTGACCTGTTAACTCGTCTTTATCCTTGATGGCTTGTGAAAATCCACGGAAAAGCTGAGACGTAATAACTCCTGAGTTTCCACGCGCACCCATCAAAAGACCTTTGGCAAGAATGCTCGCTACCTCGCCAACTGTAGAAGCTGGCTTATCTGCAACTTCTTTAGCACCATTTTCAATGGTCATTCCCATGTTTGTTCCAGTATCTCCATCTGGAACGGGAAAGACGTTTAATGAATTGACATATTCAGCTTGCTTATTCAAGCGAGTTGATGCAGCCTGCACCATTTCTTGAAATAAGCTAGTAGTAATTTTTGACACGGTTATTCTCCTACAACTTTGATATTTTGAATGTAGACATTTACAGTCTGAGCAGTAATTCCAAGTTGGTTTTCCAAACTAAAACGAACACGCTCTTGAATGTTTTTTGACACTTCGCTAATCTTTGTTCCGTAGCTCAACACGGTATATACATCAACTGCAATACTGCCATCTTCGGCCGCTTTTACGACGACACCTTTGGAATAATTTTCCTTACCTAGAAGGGCTTGGAAATTATCTTTGAGGGCATTTTTACTAGCCATACCGACCACACCAAAAATCTCAGTTGCTGCTCCACCTACGACGGTTGCAATCACTTCATCTGTTAGTTCGATTTGACCATCTTTTGTATTAATTTTTACAGTCATCCTTTTTACCTCAACTAGTTGATACTCTATTTTATCATATTTCAGCCCAAGTGTAAAAGCAGAATACTGTATCAGCGGATATTTACTCTATTTTTCAAATGATTTTATATCTACAGTAAAAGAAAAAAGACCCTAAGGTCTCCTTACTTTTATTATTAAACGCGTTCAACTTTACCTGATTTCAAAGCACGAGCTGAAGCCCAAACTTTTTTAGGTTTACCATCGATAAGAACAGTAACTTTTTGAAGGTTTGGTTTTACGGCACGTTTTGTTTGGTTCATCGCGTGTGAACGGTTGTTTCCTGATACAGTCTTACGACCTGTAAAGTAACATACTTTAGCCATTTGTGTTTTCCTCCTATTAGATCTAATATAGCGGATGTGCTAGCACCACATACCGTACTATGTTATCACACTTTCTTCATTTTTGCAAGGGAATTGGAAGATTTTTTTATTTAACGTAGACAATCCCCAACTTCCCAAAAGCAACGTCTCCACGGATAATCAAAGTTTTGCTAGTTGGGGCTAGAGGGGCATCTGCCTTGGCTGCTCCACAAAAAGTCTCTACTTTTAGATCTACTCTCCAGTGTTGAGGCACGTAGATAACTGCATTCCCAAATCCGACTTCTATCTTCAAGGTTGCGCTATCTCCTAACATCTCTGCATTGTCATAGTAGATTTTTGCATTTCCAAAAGCAACTTCTACTTGGTCGTCTACAAGATCTTGATCTTGTTTATAGAAAGTCCCACTTCCAAAAGCGACTTCCTTGTCTGTCATAATGGTCTTTTCACCGTCATACCACCATTTCTTACCATTCCATGTTCTGTTAGAGTGAGTCAAATAATTAACTCCAAGAACAATTAGAATACTGGCCCAGAACAGTGATTGATTGGGAATCGGTAAAATATCATAAAAGTGGTTAGCAATCATTACTGCTACTAGAGCTGTAAAAACTGCTGAAGTCAGATGACGACGAAGCAAAGCCTCAACTGATTGGTAGGTAAAAAATCCAATACCAATCAAAGGCCAAATGTGCCCTCCTAGAGAAGGGATTCCAAAATTTCCTTGCAATAATACTAAAGCTGCCAATACTAGCAACACAATACCAAATGCTTTCTTTTTCATGTTCTTACCTCATGTTTCTTAGATTTTCTTTTAGGAGGGATTGGTAATGTCGTGAGACATGAACCTCCTTGTGGGTCTGATAAAAGGAAATGGTGCCCGTTCCTGAAAAGGACTTGTCCACCGAATAGATTTGCCGAATATTAGTAATGGTCGACTTGGATACTCGACTGAAATAACGGGGCAGGATAGACTCCAACTCATAGAGTTTAAGCCGAACCTCGTAGGCATCTTTATGGGTATGGGCATAAATCTTGCTACCTTCCGTCTCAAAGAAAAGAATTTCCGACAAGTCCAGATAATATTCACCCGTCCCCTTGTAAAAAATCAACCTAGGAGACTTAGATTCGTGCAAGAGGCGCTGTAAATCCGCAATCTCATCTGTCAAAGCCGCTGCCTTGATGACAATTTCAGTTTCCTCTAAATTGCTGTCAATTTCGATTCGTAACTTCATTCCATCTCCTTTCTGACTCTACTATATCAAAGCCAAAATAAGAAAACAAGAGCAAAAAAGCAAGTGGTTACTTTAGACCCGTAAGTGGTTCTAGGACCACCTTAACTTACAATTCAAAATAGAAAGAAAAGCACACCCCACGCAAGACCACAAATATAACCAACTACTACATCCTTGGGATAATGCACGCCACCTGAGACTCTCACTAGACCGAGGAGGGCTGACAAGACCAATAAGATAACCCCTACAGATAAACTAGCATGTAAGCAAGCCATGGAGATAATGGTTGCTGAAAAGACATGACGACTGGGCATTGACTGACCAGGACTATCTCTGTCAAGCAAGGGTTTAATATCCCATTCCTCATAAGGCCTAGGGGCATTGATTTTCTTACGAAGAAAGGACAAAATCACAAAGCCTGACGCAGGGATACACACATAGATCAAGATCTGTTTACCACGTCCTTCTTGGAAGTAGGTAGTGGCTAACAAGGTTAGATAAATCATAGGCATAACTGCCGTCATGAAGCGATTGAAAGTTCTTAACAGGCTCAGAAGAAAGGGCTTATTTTTAATGTTACTAGCAACGTGGCCATACCATTCTTGATAATTTTTCATATATTTTCTCATCACTTACTCAAATTTTGCTTATAGGGAAGCACTTGTCTTCTAGTATAGTGCAGAAAAAGAAGGCCGTCAAGCCTTCTTTAGATTTATTCTTCTGCTTCGTCTTCTGTAAATTGACTGTTGTAGAGATCAGCGTAGAAACCAGCTTGCGCCATTAGCTCATCATGATTGCCTTGCTCGATGATATTGCCATCTTTCATGACCAGAATCAGATCAGCATTTCGGATAGTAGACAAGCGGTGGGCGATGACAAAGGAAGTTCTGCCCTCCATCAAACGATCCATAGCTTTCTGAATCAATTCCTCTGTACGGGTATCAACAGAAGAAGTCGCTTCATCTAGGATTAGGAGTGGCGCATCTTTCAGCAAAGCACGAGCAATGGTCAAGAGTTGTTTTTGTCCGACAGACAAGGTCACTGTATCATCCAAGATGGTATCGTAACCATCTGGTAGGGTCATAATAAAGTGGTGAATCCCTACAGCCTTGCTGGCTTCGATCACGCGCTCCTCACTAATACCCTCTTGGTTATAGATGAGATTGTCGCGAATGGTCCCTTCAAAGAGCCAAGTATCCTGCAAGACCATTGAAAAGGCATCGTGTACTTCCGAACGCTTCATCTCTTTGGTATCTACACCATCGATACGGATACTTCCCTTATCAATCTCATAGAACTTCATCAAAAGATTGACAATGGTTGTCTTCCCAGCTCCGGTCGGTCCGACAATGGCAACCTTTTGACCTGCATGAGCTGTCGCAGAAAAGTCATGGATAATAGTTCGCTCTGGTGTGTAACCAAAGGAAACTCGATCAAAGACCACTTGACCTTTCATATCGCTCAATTGTCTTGCTTTATGGGATTCATCTTCCATCTCCTCTTCAGCTAGAAATTCGAAGACACGTCCCATGGCTGCACTAGCCTGCTGCAAACTAGTAATCCCTTGGGCGATTTGTGAAAGAGGCTGAGAAAAGATACGAACGTAGGCCATAAAGGCAACGATAATCCCGATACTGATGTGCCCATTTAAGGCCAAGGCTGCACCAACAATAATCACCAAGGCATAGCTAA
>NZ_JBKOTT010000024.1:0-8775 GCF_049737895.1 Streptococcus sp. CL8.13
TCCACCATTTACTTATACCATCAAGACAAAAACATGTGTCAACAAATCTGCTATACTTTACTAGAGGATGCCAAGAACAAGAAAAGCTGCGATATGCTTGCTATCTGCTATGTCCGTATTGGGATTTGTAGGGATGATGCTAAACTTATCCAAAAAGGGTTCTCCCTTCTGGAGCTGACCGATGAAACTTCCATTCTAGCCTTTCTCAAAAAAGAAGTGGAGATCTATTATCAACCGAAAGAAATATAAAAAAGTCGAGGGATTTCCTCGACTTTTTCAAATTATTCTGTTCGTTATTTCTTAATACCAGCCGTTGTTAAGCCAGAAGTTTTTAGCAGCTGACCATGAACCGTAACGTCCTGCAACGTAAGCATCTGCTACACGTTCTTGGTTTTCAGCTGAGTAGTCACCGTTCAAGTATGAATCTGTCAATTGGTAACGTCCAATGTATTGGCCGTTTGTAGCTGTATAGCTACCACCTGATTCTTTTTGTGCAATCCATTCTTTAGCTTCTGCTTCAGATCCACTTACAGTTGCAGCTGGTGCTGAAGTTTCTGCTGCAACAACAGTTTCTTCTGCTACAGGAGCGCTTGCAGCTGGTGCTGCTTCTTCTACTACTTCTGTAGTTTCTGCTACTGGAGCTGAAACAGTTTCATCTTGAGCAGCTGGTGCCGCATAAGTAGCTGGCGCTGGTGTTGCAACAGGTGCTACAGGACCATCGATAACCAACTCTTGACCAACATAAATCAAATGAACGTTGTCGATGTGGTTGTTTTCTGCCAATTTCTCAACAGTTGTGTTGTGAGTTTCAGCGATTTCTGAAAGTGTATCACCTTCTTTAACAGTGTAAGTTGATGATTCTTGAGCAGATACAAATGATGGAGCAAATACTGCAAACAAGGCAGCTACTCCTGCAAGAGTTGTTTTAATCTTTTTAGTTGTTGATTTCATATTTGAAAATTCTCCTTCTTTCTATAGTTCTATCATACCCTTTAAATATTACCGTTTCTTGATACTTTTATGTAGAAATATTACAAAATTATTTTTTATTTCCCTAAATAAGCTATTTTTTGTTACAAAAGATGCTTTTTTATGCTATTTGTAGTGTAAAAAGGTTTTCATCCACAATTAAAGCCAAGACCTTCATTCTTTGATATAATAGAGATAAGAATTTTTATAAGGGGAAACTGATGAAATCACTTCGTTTTCAATCTGTCTTTGATATCATCGGACCAGTTATGATTGGCCCATCTAGTAGCCATACCGCTGGTGCTGTTCGTATTGGGAAGATTGTCTCTTCCATTTTTGATGATACTCCGACAAAAGTCGAATTCCAACTATTTAACTCATTTGCCAAAACCTATCGTGGTCACGGAACAGACCTAGCCCTTGTTGCAGGTATTTTGGGCATGGATACAGATGATCCCGAAATCCCAAACAGCCTGGAAATTGCCCACAAGCGTGGCATCAAGATTGTCTGGACCATTCAGAAAGACAGTAACGCCCCTCACCCAAACACCACTAAAATTACCGTCAAAAATGCTCATAAGACCATCAGTGTGACTGGTATTTCTATCGGTGGAGGAAATATTCAGGTAACCGAACTCAATGGCTTTGCCGTCTCTCTCAATATGAATACACCGACTATCATCATTGTTCATCAAGATATTCCAGGTATGATTGCCCTCGTAACGGAGGCACTTTCCCGCTATGATATCAATATCGCCCAGATGAATGTTACTCGTGAAAAAGCTGGTGAAAAAGCTATTATGATTATCGAAGTTGACAGTCGCAACTGTGATGAGGCCATCGAAGAAATTCGAAAAATCCCTCATCTCCACAATGTCAATTTCTTTAAATAGGAGGAAGTATGTTTTATTCTATCAAAGAATTGGTCGAGCAAGCAGATCTGGACTTTCAAGGAAATGTCGCAGAACTCATGATTACAACAGAGTTTGAATTGACCGGTCGCGAACGTGAAGAAGTCCTCCTTCTCATGGAACGCAATCTGGAAGTCATGAAAGCCTCTGTCCAACTTGGCCTCAATGAAAATAAATCTCGTAGTGGCCTGACAGGTGGAGATGCTGCCAAATTGGATCACTACATCAAAAACGGAAAAACTCTGTCAGATTACACGATTCTCTCTGCTGCCCGAAATGCCATCGCAGTCAATGAACATAATGCCAAAATGGGCTTGGTCTGCGCCACTCCGACCGCAGGAAGTGCTGGCTGTCTGCCTTCCGTTCTAACAGCTGCTATTGAAAAATTAGACCTCAGCCACGAGCAACAGCTGGATTTCCTCTTTGCTGCTGGTGCCTTTGGACTAGTCATCGCAAATAATGCCTCTATCTCAGGAGCTGAAGGTGGCTGTCAGGCTGAGGTTGGTTCGGCCTCTGCTATGAGTGCTGCAGCCTTGACTCTAGCTGCCGGTGGAACACCTTATCAGGCCAGTCAGGCCATTGCCTTTGTCATTAAAAATATGCTGGGCCTTATCTGTGACCCTGTTGCCGGCTTGGTCGAAGTTCCCTGTGTCAAACGTAATGCCATGGGGGCCAGCTTTGCTTTCATCGCAGCAGACATGGCCTTGGCAGGTATCGAATCTAAAATTCCTGTGGATGAAGTTATCGATGCCATGTACCAAGTAGGAGCAAGCATGCCAACTGCCTTTCGTGAAACAGCTGAAGGTGGACTCGCTGCCACCCCTACTGGTCGTCGCCTTCAAAAAGAAATTTTCGGAGAATAAGCTTATCAAATAGGAGAAACCATGACCTCTATCACAGCGATTTTTTTCGATCTGGATGGAACCCTCGTTGACAGTTCTATCGGGATTCACAATGCCTTTACTCATACTTTTAAGGAACTGGGGGTGCCTAGTCCTGATGACAAAACTATTCGTGGTTTTATGGGACCGCCTCTTGAAAGTAGTTTTGCGACCTGCCTGCCCAAAGACCAAATTTCTGAGGCTGTCCAGATATACCGTTCTTACTACAAAGTAAAAGGCATCCATGAAGCTCAACTCTTTCCTCAAATTGTAGACTTGCTTGGGGAGTTGTCGAGCAAATATCCTCTTTATATCACCACAACAAAAAATACTCCAACTGCTCAAGACATGACTAAAAACTTGGGAATCCATCATTTCTTTGATGGTATTTATGGTTCCAGCCCTGAAACTCCCCATAAAGCAGATGTCATTCGCCAAGCCTTACAGACACATCAACTAGCACCGGAACAAGCCATCATCATTGGAGATACCAAGTTTGATATGCTGGGAGCTCAAGAAACAGGCATTCAGAAATTGGCCGTCACTTGGGGATTTGGAGAGCAAGCAGATCTACTAGACTATCAACCTGATTATATCGCTCACAAACCCATAGAAGTTTTGGAGTATTTTCAATAACATAGACTGGGAAACAACTCCATTTCAGAAGAAAATGGAGTAATACTCAATGAAAATCAAAGAGCAAACTAGGAAAGTAGCCGCAGGCTGCTCAAAACACTGTTTTGAGGTTGTGGATAGAACTGACGAAGTCAGTAACCATACCTACGGCAAGGCGACGTTGACGTGGTTTGAAGAGATTTTCGAAGAGTATAAGTCTCTACATAACAAAACGCATAATACCAAGGTTCTTCAGGAGAACCTTGATATTATGCGTTTTTCTATTTTATTCAACGTGGGTTGTTTGATTGGCAAAGGCGATAATGGCCTGCTTCAACTCATCTCCACTAAGAGTGCGGAACTCTTCAATCTTTTGATCGATGGCTTCTAGAGGCATGACATTAACCTTACCAACGAAAATCTTATCCATAACCTGATTATCAACGAGTTCGGTTGATACCAAGAGTTCTTCGTAAAGTTTTTCGCCTGGGCGGATTCCAACTTCAACAATTGGAATTTCGCTTTCGGTGTGTCCACTTAGAAGGACCATTTTCTTAGCCAAGTCATAAATCTTGACTGGTTTACCCATATCAAGGATAAAGACTTCTCCATCCTTGGCATAGGCACCAGCATGGATAACCAAACGGCTAGCTTCTGGAATAGTCATAAAGTAACGGGTCATGCGGAAATCTGTCACCGTTACAGGACCACCTTCAGCAATCTGGCGTTCAAAGACTGGAATGACACTACCACGGCTACCAAGAACATTCCCAAAACGAACTGCACAGTAGGTTGATTGGCTACGTTGGTTAAAGCCAGTGACAATCAACTCAGCCACACGCTTGGTTGCTCCCATAACATTTGGTGGATTAACCGCCTTATCTGTCGAAATCATAACCATCTTAGGTACTTTGGCTTCATCAACAGCCTTAGCAACATTGTAAGTTCCACGAATATTGTTTTTGAAGGCTTCTTTTGGATTGCGCTCCATCATAGGAACGTGCTTGTGGGCTGCCGCATGATAAACAATAGCTGGCTTGTACTGCTCAAAGACTTGCAACAAGCGGTCATAGTCTTGAATATCTGCAATAACAGGTACATAATCAATCCCTTGGAACTTACGAATCAATTCATGATAAACAAGGTAGATTGAGTTTTCCCCATGACCGAGCAAGACGATACGTTCAGGATTGAAGCGGCTAACTTGGCGACAGATTTCAGAACCGATCGAACCTCCAGCACCTGTAACCAAGATTGTCTTACCTGTCAGTTCTGCGCCCAGACGCGATTCGTCAAGACGAATTTCCTGACGGCCCAAAAGGTCTGTGATATCAATCTTCTGGAAGCCTCCACCTGCTTGGTGAAGTCCTTGAACAACCGTTTCAACCTTAGGCATCTTGTAACATTTGACACCCAGCTTATTACACATCTGCAAGATACGTTCATATTCTGACGGGTCAAGCGACGGAATCGCAACGATAACACGCTCGATTTGATGGCGTTTGGCTAATTCAGGCAGATCATCATATGAACCCAAAACAGGGATTCCACCAAGTTTTTGGCCCTTTTTCTTAGAATCCTTGTCCAAAATACCGACAAGTTCTAATTCACTAGTTGGATGTTGGTAACTATCCATAAAGAGAGCTCCGCCATCACCAGCTCCAATCAAGAAGGTCCGACGGTGTTCCCCATCACCACTTCCCTTTTTGCGTTTAGAGTAGATTAACTGCCAAGTAATCCGTGGCAATAAAATCAAGAAGGTACTCAACAAGATAAAGAGAATGATGAAACGGATTGAAAAAAGTGGCAAGAAGGCATAGCAGATACTATATGACAAGATACTGCTAGCAGTCACACCAAAAAAGATTTTCATGAAATCCGTAATCTTGCTGTAACGACTGATACTAGCGTTCAATCCCCAAAATCCAATCATCAATTGATAGAACAGGAAGGCCAAACTCGTATAGATGATGTAGTCAACAGGTGCTGGATTAATCAAGCCGTAGAATAAGATATAAGATACAATGATGGAAACCACCATACTCAAAATATCAAATATTCCCCAGAAAACCTGTTTTTGTTGTTTATTTAAAATTTCCACCAGATCAATCACATAATCTGTGAGTTTTTTATTCATAGAAATTTACTCCTCCTTAAAAGAGCCGAATATTTATATTGTTATTATAACACTTTTTATCCAGTTTACGATTTGCTACAATCTTTTACTTGCTTTTTCGTAACAGTTTCATAAAAATAAACTGTCGGACAAATCCGGGACAAAGGGCAACAATCATCTGAATGGCAACACTCTTGGCATACTCCATGTAAGAAATTTGCCCTCGCTTCAGCATGCGTTGACGAGCCTGACGATAGAGTTTGAGGTAACGCAGTCCCCCACGACGCTCAAACATCCCTGCTCCGACACGAACCTTACACAAGATTTGATCCAGATTTCCAGTCTTAGCTCCTGCAGCAATCATATTGAGCCAGAGGAGGTCATCCTCCATATAAAGGCCATCTTCATAATTGCCTGCCTTGAGAACCATGTCCTTCTTGAACATGACAGTCATGTGGTTAAAGGCACTTCTCATCCTTTGATAAGCTACAATATCTGCATGTTTGGTTGGAACACGACGGTAAGAAACAATCTCATCAGGATTATCAATAAACTCTGCAATATGTCCACCTAATAGGTCTAGTTTGTCCTTCTCCATTAGCTGAACCTGTTTCTCAAAACGGTCTGGAACAGCTATATCATCGGTATCCATACGAGCGATGATATCGTACTGACACTGCAAAACACCCTGTCGAAGAGCTAGACCCAAACCTTGATTCTGCTCAAGAGGATAGCGTTTCACTGGAATATCAGACTCAGCTTCAACCTGGTCTAATACTTGATAGAGTTCTGGTGTGAGAGGTCCATCCTCTACGAGAACCAATTCGCTCGGTTTCAAGGTTTGATTTTGAATACTATTAATGGCATCTCTCAAAAATGTCGGATTTTCCTTTACATAGACCGACATCAAGACGCTAATTTTTTGCTTTTCAAGCACAGTTTTTCTCCAATATATAGATTTCCTTCCACTATTTTATCATAATTTTCAAGACTTTCCCATTTTTATCTTGAAAGCCCAAAACCTTACTTGACATTATAGGGAAAAAGCCTTAAAATAAGCTGTTATTAAAATCAGCTAGGAGAGGTATTATATGAAAAAGCAATCACTCTTTTTTGTTCCAGGTATTATCCTGATTGGTGTTTCCTTGCGGACTCCTTTTACTGTTTTACCCATTATTTTGGGAGATATTTCGCAAGGGCTGGGAGTCGAAGTTAGTTCACTTGGTGTCCTGACCAGCCTTCCTCTCCTCATGTTTACCCTCTTCTCGCTATTTTCTACCCGACTAGCTCAGAAAATTGGCTTGGAGCATCTCTTTACCTATAGCCTTTTCTTCTTGACCATCGGTTCTCTCATTCGACTAATCAATCTGCCCCTGCTCTATCTAGGAACCTTGATGGTTGGGGCAAGTATCGCAGTCATCAATGTTCTGCTTCCTAGTCTTATCCAAGCTAATCAACCAAAGAAAATTGGTTATCTGACCACCTTATATGTAACTTCTATGGGGGTTGCGACGGCTCTGGCTTCCTATCTAGCTGTGCCCATTACACAAGCCAGTTCTTGGAAAGGACTTATCATCCTCCTCACCCTGCTCTGCCTAGCAACTTTTTTGGTCTGGCTCCCAAATCACCGCTATAATCACAGACTGGCTCCACAAACCAAACAAAAAAGCAAAACAAAGGTTATGCGTAATAAACAGGTCTGGGCAGTGATTGTCTTTGCAGGTTTTCAATCCTTGCTCTTTTACACAGCTATGACCTGGCTACCTACCATGGCCATCCATGCAGGCCTATCCAGTCACGAAGCTGGCTTGCTGACCTCTATCTTCTCTCTGATTAGCATTCCTTTTTCAATGACCATCCCAAGCCTGACAACCAGTTTATCTACTCGTAACCGTCAGCTCATGCTCACTCTGGTTTCACTAGCTGGTGTGGTCGGTATTTCCATGCTCTTTTTCCCAATCGGTAATTTCTTTTACTGGCTTGCCATCCATCTCCTCATCGGAACCGCGACCAGCGCCCTCTTCCCCTATCTCATGGTCAACTTTTCACTCAAGACAAGCGCCCCTGAAAAGACTGCACAATTGTCTGGTTTATCTCAAACAGGAGGCTATATCCTAGCAGCCTTTGGGCCAACCCTCTTTGGTTACAGTTTTGACCTTTTCCACTCTTGGGTGCCAGCTGTAGCTGCCCTCTTACTCGTCGATATCCTGATGACTGTGGCCCTCTTTACAGTGGACAAAGCTGATAAAATCCTCTAAACTTCTAGTTTTAGCTAGAAGTTTTTTATATATAAAAATTTTACACATTTCTCTTGACAGGGCTTTCATTTAGATGTACAATGTATGTGTAGAAAAATTATATATAAAAATCTTACACATTAGAAAAGGAGGTTCCCCATGTACTTTCCAACATCCTCTGCCTTGATTGAATTTCTCATCTTGGCTGTACTGGAGCAGGATGATTCTTATGGTTATGAGATTAGCCAAACCATTAAGCTGATCGCTAATATCAAAGAATCTACACTCTATCCTATCCTAAAAAAATTGGAAGGCAATAGCTTTCTGACAACCTATTCTAGAGAGTTCCAAGGTCGCATGCGCAAATACTACTCCTTGACAAATGGTGGTATAGAACAGCTCGTGACCCTAAAAGATGAATGGGCACTCTATACAGACACCATCAATGGCATCATAGAAGGGAGTATCCGCCATGACAAGAACTGAATACCTGACTCAGCTAGAACTTTATCTCAAAAAACTGCCTCAGGCTGACCAAATTGAAGCCATGGACTATTTCAGGGAACTCTTTGACGATGCTGGAGTCGAAGGAGAAGAAGAACTCATCGCTAGCTTGGGAACTCCCAAAGAAGCGGCCCACGAAGTTCTCTCCAATCTTCTCAATAAAAAAATCAATGAAGCACCCGCTCAAAAGAATAACAGACAAATTTTGCATATCGCCTTGTTAGCTCTCCTTGCAGCACCCATCGGCATTCCTCTGGGAATCGCCATCCTCGTGGCTCTGTTCGGAATCCTTGTGGCTGCTTTGACTGTCATTCTGGCTTTCTTTGCGGTTTCCATACTTGGTATCATCGGCGGATTCCTATTCTTAGTTGAAAGTTTCACTGTCCTAGCCCAAGCCAAATCAGCCTTTATCTTGATTTTCGGTTCTGGTTTACTAGCCATCGGTGCTTCTTCACTAGTCTTACTAGGTATTTCCTATGTAGCTCGTTTCTTCGGCCTACTCATTGTTCGCCTGGTGCAATTTGTTCTTAAAAAAGGAAAGA
>NZ_JBKOTT010000025.1:0-8772 GCF_049737895.1 Streptococcus sp. CL8.13
AGAATTCCATCTATCCAGCTTTCTTGTGCTGAGGATAGATGTTCTGTCTGAAGGCTTTCTTTTAAGAAGTCTCGGACTTGTTCTGGTGAGATTTCAAACTCAAAAGCTTTCATTTTATAGAAAAAGTTGATGAGATGATCTGACAGGTATTGGGTTGAAAAGGGAACTTCTCCACTTTTTCGATATTCTAATAAGAGTCGAGCAAATCGGGATTTTTCTTCAGGAAGGTCACGAAAATAGGAATTGAGGAGCCAAGTCTGCTTCTGTTTTCTTTCAACTGGATCCTGACTCGCAATTCGTTGGTCTTTTTCCAGCTCTTTTTGATATTGTTTGGCCTTGATGGCCCGTTCTGTTCTATTTTTACCAAAAAGAATTTTCTCCCATTTGCGTTCTTCTTGAGTCAGGGTTTCTGTAAAACCAAAATAATCTTGATAAGCCCGCTCTGCTGGGCCCATGGCTAGAACTAGATTGTCTGCATACTGCTTGGCTATTTTATCCCTCTTCTTGCGCTCTTTCTCTGCCTGAATACGGAGTTCTTGTTCGTAGTCAATTTTCTCCTTACCTAGCTTGACAAGGTAGAGTTGGTCATCTGGTTTTCCAAGTAAAAAGGGTTTGATACACTTTTCAAGGACTTCTTCCATCCGAGCCTTTTTCTTGGGCTCTGCCTTAGTCCAACTTCCTCCCTGAAAGACTTCTAAGAAAAGCTGGTAGTCACTCTCAGGCGCAAATTGATTGCCACGATTGGGTTTGAAAACACCTTTTTCCCAGAGCCATTTTAGAAGTCGCTCGTCAAAGTCACTTTTATTGACCTTGATTTTTTCCTTTTTCTGGGCTTTTCTGGTCAGATTTTCAACCTTTCTGAGCAGTTTTTCTTCCTCTTCCAGTTGCTGGTCAAGGGTCAATCGATGAAAATGACGAACACAGTCGCTACCAATCGGAAAGAGGCGTTGACCTGTGACACCGTTAAAGAGTTCGTAGGCGTACTTGATGGCATTTCCACAGACACAATTGCTACGGCCGATACCGTTAAAAATCAAGGAAACTTCATTCCATTCCTTGGTAGCTTGTTCCCAAGTATCAGCTTTTGAAGCCTGTAAAACCGCATCATGCAGGGATTTTCTAACTGGAAGTGTCATGAGGTCTCCTTTCTAATACTCAATGAAAATCAAAGAGCAAACTAGGAAGCTAGCCACAGGTTGCTCAAAACACAGTTTTGAGGTTGTAGATAAGACTGACGAAGTCAGCTCAAAACACAGTTTTGAGGTTGTGGATAGAACTGACGAAGTCAGTAACCATATCTACAGCAAGCTGAAGCTGACGTGGTTTGAAGAGATTTTCGAAGAGTATAAATTATACTTTTACAACTTGAACCTCGTCTTTACCGAGTAAAATCAAGTATTTTTCAATATTTTCAATCGAATAGGATCGTGATAAAGCTTCTCCGTATAGGGATAACTGACCACGATAGCGGTCTACGAGTTGACTCGGTTCATCATAGCGGTCTGTCTTATAGTCAAACAGAACAATTTTATCTTCGTAAAGTAGATAGCCATCAAGGATACCACGGACAACGAAGTCTTCCTGACTCTTTTGGTCTCGTTTGAGCATGGAAAAAGGTTGCTCGCGATAAAGATGGTTGGTATTAGCGAGAATTTCCTGACCGAGTGCTGTGTCAAAGAATGCAAGAATTTTAGCAAGATTGATCTTGTCTCTGACAGCTTGGCTAGTTTGAACTTGTTTGAGAGTTTCTGTCAGGCTAGCAAGAGTTGGTCGCTGACTGAGATCCATTCTCTGCATGAGTTCGTGGGTGGCACTACCAATCTCAGCTCCTGTTACCTTTTCTTTGGTTGAAAAATCTGGCAAATCAAAGTTGATTTTCTTGTCTACTGACTGTCCTTGACTTGCAATCTCAACACCTTCCATATCCATAACAGGTTCGTAGAATTTCTTGATTTGACTTGGGGTTTGAACACTAGGAAGTTCAATGGCTGCGCGGTGAAGAGTATTATAGACTTCCACTTCTTTCAGCATTTCAAGCGCTTCTTTAATGGTATCTGACTGACGATTGTCTACTTGGGAGCTATCTTGGAGAGGGTTCTTGGTTTCCAACTCTCCGATAGCTTCTCTAGTCAGCTGATCATCGCCAACAAAACGATAGCTAAAGTTGAGATGATCCTTGGCAAATACTTTACTGATAGCCCAAATCCAATCTTGGAAATTCTTGGCTTGCAGTCTAGTGTTGCTGTTTAGTTTTCTATTTTTAGCTGCAGGAAATTCTTTGCTCTCCAGCTTTTCACGAGAGCCCTTACCGACAAGATAGAGCTTTTTCTCAGCCCGCGTCATGGCAACATACAGCAGACGCATCTGCTCTGAATAGCTTGCCAGCTGTAATTCCTCTTCATTCTGTATATAAGTTAGGCTAGGAATGGAGAGTTTGATGGTTTTAGGATAGTGATCTTCCACTGCTCCTGTCTCCATTTTGGCAATGTATTTGACACCTAATCCATTTTTACGGCTGAGAATGACTTCTGACATGCTGTCTTGCTTGTTGAAGTCCTGATCCATGTTGAGAATAAAGACGTAAGGAAACTCCAGTCCTTTACTCTTGTGGATGGTCATGAGTTCTACTGCATCCTTGGGGGGTGCGACAGCCACGCTCGCAAGATCGTGCTGGGCTTCCAAGACTTGGTCAATCATACCAATAAAACGAGACAAGCCCTTGAAATTGCTCTTTTCAAATTGATCAGCACGTAGAGCTAGGGCGTAGAGATTAGCCTGTCTAGCAGGACCATTTGGCAAAGCTCCGACATAATCGTAGTAAAAACGGTCGTTGTAAATCTTCCAAATCAAGTCATAGAGGGAGTGGGTTTTGGCATACAGGCGCCAAGAAGCTAGGATCTCCATGAATTGGGTTAGTTTCTCAGCTAGAGCTGTGTGGATCAAATTTTTATGGCTTGTTGTCTGTTTTTGAGCATTGACTAGCTTATCATAGAGATTCTCTTGGATTTTGTCCTCTGCTTTCTGAAGGGATAAACGTGCCAACTCGTC
The DNA here is from genome assembly GCF_049737895.1 of Streptococcus sp. CL8.13. The sequence continues at coordinate 3,049 of NZ_JBKOTT010000025.1, forward strand.
CTCATCAAAACCAAACATTGGAGACTTCATAAGGGCAACCAAGGCATAGTCTTGCAGGGGATTGTGAATGACACGAAGGGTGTCTAGCATGACTTGCACTTCTAGGGATTGGAGATAATTGTTTTGCTCGCCGTCTGTTTTGACAGGGATCCCATACTCAGACAAGGCAAGGAGAATCTGGTCATTTCGACTGCGACTGGAGGTCAAAAGGGCAATTTCCTTAAATGCCACACCTTTCTCCTGATGAAGTTTAAGAATCTCCTTGATAACTAAGCGCATCTCACCAGTTAGTTTCGTTTCTGTTTGACTCTCTTCTTCCTCACCTGTATCGTCCTTGTCGTAGAGGAGAAATTCTGCCTTGTTGTCAGGGTTAGGAGTTAGTTTGGTATTGGCAAAAACAAGTTGGTGCATGTTATCATAGTTGATTTCGCCGACCTCTTGGTCCATAAGGCGTTCAAAGACATCATTGGTTGCTGACAGCACTTCTGAACTACTACGGAAATTTTCTTTGAGGAGAATGAGCTTGCCCTCTTTTGGATTTTGCGCATAGCGTTGGAATTTTTCATTAAAAATCTGCGGATCTGCCTGACGAAAACGATAGATGGACTGCTTGATATCCCCCACCATAAAGCGATTGTGACCATTCGACAGCAATTCCAACATCCGTTCTTGAATGTGGTTGGTATCCTGATACTCATCGACCATGACTTCGTGGAAACGCTCCTGATACGCCTCACGAACTTGCGGGAAATTTTCTAAAATCTCAATAGTGTAATGGCTGATATCAGCGAATTCAAAGGCATTTTCCTGACGTTTACGCTGACGATAAGCCTCCACAAAATCACTCATAAAGGTTTGGAAAGTCTTAGCTAGTTCCCATGTATCTTCATGATAACGTTCTTGATAGTCGAGAATGGTTATCTGGTCTGACAGTTGACCTAGTTTAGCAAACTGGGTCTTTCTCTCTTCATTGTAGGCATCAGCCAGGGGCTTCAAATCAGCCTTACGACTTGCATTGGTCAGAGCCCGACCATTTTTCTCCTTCGAGATGGTGACAACACGCGCAAGCACTGCCTGATAAGCCTGACTATCGGACTCTTGATTTAAGGAGCCAATTTCATCTAAAATCAACTGAACATTTTCTAGATAAGCAGCCTTTGGAAACTCCTTAGCATCATTATCCAGATGGTAACGGAAAAAGCTTTCCAAGTCCCAAAGGGCTTGCTTGATTTGCTCAGTCAGTTTTTCTTTTTCACTGGTAAAATCAGCTTTTTCAAAGCCTTTTAGGAAAGACTTACTTAACCATTTCTGAGGGTTGCTGGTGGATTGGAGGAAGTCATAGATTTTATAGACTTGCTGGCGTAGCCCCCGTTCATCTTTTCCACGTCCAGCAAAGTTTTTCAGCAAATGACTAAACTTTGCTTGCTGTTTACCCTGGTAATGCGCTTCAAAGACCTCATGGAAGACTTCGTTTTTTAGAAGGAGTTGCTCGCTCTGGTTTTGTAAAATACGGAAATTAGGCGCAATATCAATTAGATAACCATGTTTGCCAAGGAATTTTTGTGTGAAAGAGTCCATAGTTCCGATAGCAGCGTTGGGTAGGTCTGCCAACTGGCGGCCTAAGTGTTGTTTGAGCTCGACACCATCCGTCTCTTGGATTTGTTGGCTGATTTTTTTCTCCAAACGTTCCTTAAGCTCAGTCGCAGCCTTGACGGTAAAGGTTGAGATAAAGAGTTGAGAAATTTCGACACCACGCGCTAACTGATCCAGAATGCGCTCGGCCATGACAAAGGTTTTACCAGAACCAGCCGATGCTGAAACCAGGATATTCTGACCAGAAGTGTAGATGGCTTCGATTTGCTCGGCAGTTTTCTTTTGTTCCTTGCTCGAATTCACTTCTGCATCTTGCAGTTTTTGAATTTCCTCCTCAGTTAAAAAGGGAATGGGCTTCATCGATTCAACTCCTCTCTTATTTTTTCAAACCAAGCTTGCTTGAGTTTTTCTCCGACCAGACGCTTGCCATCAGTTAAGTCCAACTTTTCTAGAAAACGGGCTTGGTCCAAGTGGTAATTGGCTTCAAATCCTGTGATGGCTTGATGTTGCTGAACATACGGTGCAATACTTCTGCCATTTTCAGTATAAGGATTAATGGCGAACTGGCCTACTAAAATCTTCTCAGCCGCTTTTTTATAAAGATAGGCATTGTAGTCCAGTAGGAGCTGGAATTCCTCCTCCGTTAGCTGATTGGCCTTGTTTTTATTGTAAAATTCAGCCAAATGACCGCTTTCCTTTTCTAAAAAGAGGCCTTGGTATTTCATTGACTTGCTAGCTTCTACTACTGCACCTGCTAGACTTTTAACAGCCATCAAAGATTGGACAGGCTCAGCCATTTCCAAGTACATGGCACCAAAAAAGTTCTGCTCCCCTTCTCTTTTTAAGGCAGCTAGATAGGTTGGCAACTGGGAATTAAGGCCATTAAAGAAATGAGGAAACTGGAACTGAGTCAGACTGGATTTGTAGTCTACCACTCCAATCGCTCCATCAGCTTTCAATCGGTCAATGCGGTCAACCTTACCTCGTACAAAGACACTCCGTCCATTGTCCAATTGAATAAAGGCCTGCTCTTTCCCACCAAAATTTGCCTCTTCTTTGATGGTTTCGATGGCTGGATTGTGTCGGAGAATATGTCCAGTAGTCCGCGCAACATCAAGCAAAATTTCCTTGGTAAACTGGGCTTCTAAACTTTCCTGATAAATGGCTTCAAATTCGCGTTCTTGGCTGGTTTCTTGGATAGCCTGTTCCAAACGTTGGTCAAAGGAATCTTCATCAGGTAACTGCAAGGCCCGTTCAAAAATACGGTGCAAGAAATTCCCATGACTACGGGCATCAGGACGTAGACGTAATTCCTCTTGCAAGCCTAGAACATAACGGAGGAAATAACTGTATTCATTGCGATAAAACTCCGTCAAACCAGACGTAGACAGGTAAAATTCCTTGTCAGCTGGATAGAGAGCCTGTAAGGTATCCTTAGTCAACTGCTTACTGCTTGGACTGATTGGGAGGGCTGGATTTTCCAGACCTTGCTGTTCTAGTTTTTTACCCATGACACGCGCCAGAACCTTAATAAAGGTCAAATCTTGCTCAGTATCACTCGTCTCCCCCTGCTGGTGATAGGCAACCAGACTAGACAAAAGACTGTGATAGGACCCCATATCTTCCTTAGACAGCCCTTTGTGATTCATCCTCTTCTCTTTTTGACTAAATCCAAAATGGACCAACTCTTGAAGATAAGCAGATTCCTTACTTTCACTTTCGTTAAAAAGGCTTGGAGCCGACAAGACCAACTGCTTACGAGCAGAATTGACCAAGGAAAGCATAGTATAGCGATTTTTCTTGAGGTTTTCACTGCTGGCAATCAGCAATTGTGTTCCTTCCTCTGTCGCTTGGTTTAAGCTTTGTCTTTCTTCATCTGTCAAAAGGCTGGTATTCTGCGCGATTTTTGGTAAATTGTCCTGAGTCAGACCAATAGCATAGACAAAGTCAGCAGTCAATGGTGCAATCAAATCGTAACTCTGCACCAGAACAGTGTCCACTGTTGCTGGAATGGTGCGATACTGAGACAAACTCATCCCAGAATGAAGCAAGGCAAGGAAGTCCTCTAGACTAACTTGTGAACCAGCAAAAACAGTCACAAATTGTTCTAAAACATGACAGAAAGCCTTCCAAACTTCAGCTTGTCTTTCCTGTTCTAGAGCTTCCATAGTGGCTGTCAAATCTTGTAACTGCTTGGTCACAGCTCCTTCTTTTAGAAAAGAGTTCCACTTTTGCAAGAGATTTTCAGCCTTTTGTTTTCGGCTAGCAAAAAGAGTCTCAAGAGGTTCTAAAATTCTCAGGCGAAGGGCATTCAAACGCTCCAGATTAAATTTTCCATGGTGGGATTTGGTGAAGGCTTGCTGAAAGGCTGGCAAGCCATTGATACCAAGATAGCGGATATATTGCTCAAAAGCATCAATTTCAGCTTGACTAAGGTCCGTATACAAACCTGTTCTGAGGAGATTAATCAAATCTTCCTGACGGAAACGATAGCGTTTTAAAGCTAAAATAGACTCGACAAACTGAGTCAAGGGATGATGCGCCATGGATTCGCTTCTACCAAGATAGAAAGGAATCTGATACTGGTCAAAAATCGTTTTTAGAGATAATTGATAAGAAGGCACGTCACCTAAGAGAATACGAAAATGCTTGTAACTCAGGTCTGAGTTCTCATGTAATTTCTGACGAATGCTACGGGTTACTAGCTCCAACTCCTCCTTTTGCGTCAAACAAGACCAGATTTGTAGGTTTTCACGGTCCTTCTCATCGACATCCAAAGTGAGTTCTGAAAAGTCATAGGACGATTCCAATAAACGAGAGGCCTTGTCAAAACTATCCATCTTTTCAAGAGTTTGAGAACAGTCCTGAGCAGGAGTTTGGTATTTAGAGGCTAGATGATGGAGAAAGTCCACACTGGCTTGGTAGAGATTACCCTCGCTAAAAGGGCTAGTATAGGCTTTCTTACTAGCATAGGCTCCAATGACAATCTCAACACCCTTGCCGTGAAGTAAGTCCACAATCCGCTCTTCTTCGGCAGAAAAACGGGTAAATCCATCAATAACCAAGGCAATTTTAGTAAAATCACTACTTACATTGTCATTCTCAATAGCCTCAATCAAATGGGACAACTGACTTCCCTGAGCTAACTGCCCTTGGTTAAGATAGGCCGTTACTTTCTCAAAAATCAAGAGCAAGTCTACTCGCTTGTCTTCATCTGCCAAACTCTCCAAGTCTAAAAAGCTCATCTGAGCAGTCGTCATCTCGTGATACAGTTCAATCAACTGCTGAATAAATTGAGGATCCTGCTTAATCGCACCATAAACACGCAAGTCCTTGGGGTCAATTTCCGAAAGGCATTTATAAAAGGCCATCCCAAGACCGATATCATCAAGACTGGTCTTGGCAGGCAGGTCATTCAAGACCAGATAACGAGCCATCTGCGCAAAGCGCGTGACGGTAATCGAAAAAGAAGCCTGCTGGGACAAGCATTCCAGCACGGCGCGTTCCTTTTCAAAAGAAAGAGAGTTGGGGGCGATGTAGAAGACCCGCTTGCCAGCAGCAACTAACTCCTCCGCCTCTCTTGTTAGAATTTCAGTCAAAGAAGTCCGAATATCAGTATAAAGTAATTTCATCTCAGCCTCGTTGGAATTTTTCATTACCTTTTATTATACCATGATTAGCCCGAAGATTCCTCCTCCTTTCCTCTAAAATATGCTATAATAATACCAAAAGATAAAGAAGGAAGACTTATGATTAAACTACTAGCCTTGGATATGGACGGAACCCTCCTCAATGAAGCCAAGGAAATCCCACAAGCTCATATTACTGCTATTCACCAAGCTATTGAAAAAGGTGTCAAACTGGTTCTCTGTACGGGTCGCCCGCTTTTCGGTGTCCTCCCCTACTACAAAAAACTGGGGCTTGACCTCCAGAACGAATATGTCATTGTTAACAACGGTTGTTCAACTCACCAGACAAGTGACTGGGGACTAGTTGACTGGCAAGAACTTAGTCCAGCAGACATCGAATACCTCTATGACCTAGCTGAAAAAAGTGATGTTCAGTTGACTCTTTTTGATGAGGAGCATTATTTTGTCCTCGGTGGTAAGCCTAATGAAATCATTGAAAATG
>NZ_JBKOTT010000026.1:0-8714 GCF_049737895.1 Streptococcus sp. CL8.13
AAAAAGCAAAACTAGAAACGCTAAAGCAAGCATATAGACAAACAGACGACTACGAGAGCGCAGATAGGCTAGAAAAAATTGTTTCCAATCAAGCATGCTTCAGACCGTACCCTATCCCTTTCTTGGTCTCGATAAATCCTACCAAGCCCTGCTCTTCCAATTTTTTACGCAAACGAGCCACGTTAACTGAGAGGGTATTGTCATCAATGAAAAAGTCACTGTTCCAAAGTTCCCGCATCAAATCATCACGCGCTACGATGTTGCCTGCATGCTCAAACAAAACGCGTAAAATCTGGAATTCATTCTTGGTCAAATTCAACACTTGCCCTTGATAATGCAAATCCATGGATTTGGTATTGAGGATCACACCGGCATATTCCAGTAAACTCTCGTCTCGCCCAAACTCATAGGAACGACGTAGCAAGCCCTGAACCTTGGCTAGAAGAACCTGCTGGTCAAAAGGCTTGGTCACAAAGTCATCCGCCCCCATATTAATCGCCATGACGATATCCATAGCCTGATCTCTCGAAGACAGAAACATGATGGGCACCTTGGAAATCTTGCGAATCTCCTGACACCAGTGATAGCCATTAAACAAGGGTAAACCAATATCCATGAGGACCAGATGAGGCTCCGACTGGACAAAAAGACTCAAAACTTCCATAAAATCTTCTACCAGAACCACTTCAAATCCCCATTCAGAGAGCATTTTCCCGACCTGTTGACGAATAACCTGATCATCTTCTACTAGTAAAATCTTGTGCATGCGCTCCTCCTTTTCTATTATTATAACAGATTTTTCCATGCTAGCAGGCCTGAAACTGAATTTGAAAGAGCTTGTTTGTAGCCAACAAAGTGATGCAATCCTACTAGCTAATTTAAGGGAAATTTGATAAGATAAATAAAAAGAAAGGAGCACTTATGGCCAATATTTTTGACTACCTGAAAGATGTCGCATACGATTCCTTTTATGACCTTCCTTTAAATGAATTAGACATTCTAGCCTTAACAGAAACCACCTACCTCCCCTTTGATAATCTAGTATCCACAAGTCCTCAGCGACTTTTAGACCTGGCACCTCAGGTTCCAAGAGAGTCTAGCATGTTGACCAGCAAAAATCGACTCCAATTATTGGATGAATTAGCTCGACACAAACGCTTCAAAAATTGCAAACTCTCCCATTTTATCAACGACATCGACCCTGAACTGCAAAAACAATTTGCGGCTATGACCTACCGCCTCACTCTCGATACCTATCTGATTGTCTTTCGTGGGACAGATGATAGTATCATTGGTTGGAAGGAAGATTTCCACCTGACCTATATGAAGGAAATTCCTGCTCAAAAGCATGCCCTCCGCTATTTAAAGAACTTTTTTGCCCAACATCCTAAGCAAAAGGTCATTCTGGCTGGACATTCCAAGGGAGGAAATCTAGCCATCTATGCTACTAGTCAAATTGAGCAAAGCTTGCAAGATCAGATTACAGCAGTTTATACCTTTGATGCGCCTGGTCTCCACAAAGAACTGACACAAACCGAGGGCTATCAAAGGATAATGGATAGAACCAAGGTCTTCATCCCACAAGGCTCCATTATCGGTATGATGATGGAAATCCCTAACCAGCAAATCATCGTGCACAGTACTGCCTTGGGTGGTATCGCCCAGCACGATACCTTTAGTTGGCAGATTGAGGACAATCACTTCGTCCAACTGGATAAAATCAACAGTGATAGTAAACAAGTAGACAAAACCTTCAAGGAGTGGGTGGCTACAGTCCCTGACGAGGAACTTCAGCTCTACTTCGACCTCTTCTTTGGCACTATTCTTGATGCTGGTATTAGCTCCATTAATGACCTGTCGTCCTTAAAGGCGCTTGAACACATTCATCATCTCTTTGTCCAAGCGCAATCCCTCACTCCAGAAGAAAGGGAAACCATGGGACGCCTCACCCAGTTATTGATTGATACCCGTTACCAAGCCTGGAAGAATAGATAGTACCTTTCAAAAATCAAATGTATACAAAACAAAAGACCTAGAATACATACTTTCATGTGCATTCTAAGTCTTTTTAAATAGAATCTGACTACCAAATAATCCCTTTGTAGGCTATCAAAATGATAACTAACAGCAGGACATACAAGGCAAGAAAGAGCCATTTCATCTTGACACAGAGCGCTACGTACTCCCGAATAAAAGCAGATGGTATGTAGTAGCCTGCCGTCCTACATCCGAGGCCATCTCCCTTCATATTTAACTTACGCGCATAGGTACTGGTACGAAAAACATGATAGTCATTTGTAACAAAGAGGAATTGAGGTTTGGCTACCAGTTTCTCACCAAGTTCCTTAGAAAAGAGAAGGTTCTCGTAGGTAGTCCTTGATTGATCCTCTAAGATAATCGCATCTTGGGGAACATCTGTCTCTTCAAGCAGATAGTTTGTAATAGCCTGCGCTTCAGAAATCTTCTCATCTCCTCCTTGACCACCACTGGCAATGATTTTGATATGAGGATTCTTAGACTTGTGATAAGCTTCCACTGCCTTATCAATTCTCCTCTTCAGCAAAGGTGTTACCTTTTCTCCGTCTAACAAACCTGCACCATGAATGATAATAAAATCATAATGCTTCTTCTTAGGAATAAGGAGATACAAGATAGAGTACAGAATGAAAGCCACAAAAGCAAAACCAAAAATAAAGTAAGAATAAGCAATAAATGCAAATAAAATATTTAGAAAGTGATTGGTGTAAAATAATTCATATCGTCCTCCCAATCGAAATGACATCAAAGCAAAAAATAGCAAAATGACTATTCCAAGGAGCATGGAGAAATAATTAGCCTTTGAACGTCCCTCTCGCTTCAACAAAATGACCCCATTATAGATTAAAAAGATGCCACTTAGAAAAAGCAAAAAAGGAAGTAAAATAAAGGGAAATATAAAAAAAGCGAAATGAATCTTCTCATACCCATTTTGATAAAAAAGGTAGCCTAAATAAAAATAACTGGAAATGAGGGATAATAAGAATAATACTGGATTCCACAAACTTCTATTATCCTTCCAAAATGACACTATAAATGCTAATACAATTCCTATAACGAGATACATTTCTTCCTCCTTTTATGAGTTCATTTTATCATAATTATTCAAAGAAAAAAAGAGGGCATCTATCCCTCTCAATCCTTCATTTGACTCTCTGCGTCAGCCACGACTTGTTCTAGACTGGTCTGACCAAGTTCAGCCTCCATAGCCAGCTGGATTCTCTCCAATTTTTGATCCAAAACCTCATGAATATGAGCTCCGACTGGGCAATTTGGATTTGGATTGTCATGGAAACTGAATAGTTGGCCTGTCTTACCAAGACACTCAACCGCCTGATAAACATCTAAAAGACTAATATCTTTGAGGTCCTTGACAATCTCTGTTCCCCCTGTTCCGCGCGCTACTGAAATCAGCTCTGCCTTCTTCAACTGGGACAAGGTTTTTCTGATAATGACAGGATTGACCCCGACACTAGCAGCCAGAAAATCACTGGTCACCTTGCTTTCCTTCCCCTTGAGGGCAATAATTATCAGCATATGAGTCGCAATGGTAAATCTACTTGGAATTTGCATGCTCTTCTCCTTTTTACGAGGCTGCCCTGCCTCTACTCTTCTTTTTCTTTTATTATACCCTTTTTGGTTGTAATGTCAATCGTTACCACTTTTTAACCAGTCATCTAATTCCCTATCATAGCCCTCTTTCTGCGCCAATTCTCTCAGAAATTCCTGATTATGAGTATGGTGGATACCATTGACCAGACTTTCATAATAAACCTCAAAATAGGGTAGTTTTAGATCTTTAGCTAGCTGCAATTCAGCTGCCACATCGTAGTCCACCCGTCGAAAGTCCATATCTACCAAGCCCTGGTCATCAAATTCCAAAATCATATACTGGGCCCGCAAGTCCTTCCGCAACTGGGCATCTAGAAAGAAAGGCTGCCCAATCGAACCCGGATTGACAATCAATTGCCCACCAGTCCCGTAACGAAGCAACTGCTGGTGAATATGACCATAAACAGCTATATCGCAGGACGGATTGGTTACCAAGCGGTCAAAATCCTCTTGCGCTCCAGTATGAATCAACTCACGACCCCAGTTCTTATCAGGCAAATGATGGCTAATTCCCACTGTCAAATCACCAAACTGACGATGGATCTGAAGAGGTTGATTGTGAAGCAATTCAATTTCTTCTAGGGAAATTTCCTCTAAAACATACTGGCACTGGCGCAAGAGATAACGTTGGCTGGGACGAGTACTATCCAGTTCCTTGCGGACACCGTGCCACAGACTGTCTTCCCAGTTTCCCAAAACTCTAGCCGTAATCGGTAGTTCAACCAACAAGTCCAAAATCCTTCTACGCCCTGTCCCTGGCATGAGAATATCTCCTAAAAGCCAGTATTCATCCACTCCTAACTGCCGTGCATCTGCCAAAACAGCCTCCAAGGCGGTGGTATTTCCATGAATATCTGAAAGAAGAGCTATTTTTGTCATATTTATCTCCTCGTTTTTTCTCTTGCAATAAGTATAACATAAAAAGTCACAGCTAGAGAAATCTAGCTTTTTTTGATATACTAGATAAAGATATTAGACAAGAGGAAGCGAATGACCCCGAATAAAGAAGATTATCTAAAATGTATTTATGAAATCGGCATAGACCTGCATAAAATTACCAACAAGGAAATTGCTGCCCGCATGCAAGTCTCTCCCCCTGCCGTAACTGAAATGATTAAACGGATGAAGAGTGAAAATCTCATCCTTAAGGACAAGGAATGTGGCTATCTACTGACTGACCTAGGGCTTAAACTGGTCTCAGAACTCTACCGCAAACACCGCTTGATTGAAGTTTTTCTAGTCCATCATTTAGACTATACGAGTGACCAGATTCACGAGGAAGCTGAGGTCTTGGAACACACTGTCTCTGACCTCTTCGTGGAAAGACTGGATAAACTGCTAGGTTTCCCTAAAACCTGTCCCCACGGAGGAACCATTCCAGCCAAGGGAGAACTCTTAGTTGAAATCAATAACCTGCCCCTTGCGGATATCAAGGAAGCTGGCTCCTACCGTCTGACTCGGGTGCACGATAGTTTTGACATTCTCCATTATCTGGACAAGCACTCGCTTCACATCGGTGATCCTCTCCAAGTCAAGCAGTTTGATGGCTTCAGCAATACCTTCACTATCCTCACTAAAAATGAAGATTTACAAGTGAATATGGACATTGCCAAACAACTCTATGTCGAGAAAATCAACTAATTTCTCAAGTCCCCCACTAACCCTGAAAGTTTAATTTTCAGGGTTTTATTTCTATCATTTGATTTTGCTTTTATTTTATTATAAAATCGATGTAAAAAACAAGAAAGATACCTTAAACTATGAAAAAATCACTAAAAATTTTTGCGACATCTAAATGGTTTGACCTCTTCGGAGTTGCTTTGGTCGTTGGAATTGCGATCGCATCTGGCTATCTTAACTCCCGTCTCGACAAATTCGTAGACTGGGGACCATGGACAGCTCTTGTTCCCTTTGGATTCATTTCCGTAACCAATGTTGGAATTTCCATGTTGTCCACTCGTTTCACGGGAAAATTAAGCAAATGGGGAAATTACTTTGGTATTGTTAATACGATTTTGTCCGGCACCATTGATTATATCCTGGGAAATAAGGCGGCCATCATTACCTATCCTGTCACCTTCCTCATTTATACCTTTGCTATTAAGAAATGGGAAGCTTCGCAAGAAGGTAGACCCAACCAAATGAGCCAAAAACAGTTAAAATTGGCGGCCATCATCATTTCCATCATCGCCTTCCTCTTTGCCTTTGTGACAAACTATATCGGCTATGGAGGAAAGATGAATCTCCTTGCCTACGTAACAACTATTGCCTTTGCACTGTCCCTCATTGCAAATGCTTTTAACGCATTGAAACTAACAACTCAGTGGGGCTTTTGGTTGATTTACAATTTCGTTCAGCTGACAAAAGCTGGTATTCAAGGAAACTTCGCCAATATCGGTAAATACATCTTTTATATCCTCAATGCAATCGGAGCTTTATTTGTCTGGAATGATGAAGAAGTTAGATAATAGAAGGAAACTTAAATAAAAAAGCAAGTCGACTTAATAGAATCTCCTTACTAAAATTTTTTATCATTTTAGTTGTATCTCCCATTCGTTTGGAGTAAAATGAAGCTAGATAAAAGAGGGAGGTCTTGTCATGAGAAAACTCTATAGAATCCATTTTACAACAATTGCAGTCATCGATTTGCTACTATTCGCATTTTTTAGCAAAAGACCCGAGACATCTTTGGAGTGGCTCTTGCTCTCTGGTTTTATTTTCCTCCTTACTCAAGGACTCCTGTTATTTCGCTTGGTTGTCCGACTCAAACATCAATTCGCTGAGATTTATCCTCAAATCAATAAAAAGATTCGCTTCTACTATTTAGGGATTCTCTCCATTGATTTTCTATTTTTTGTCCTTTTAACCTTCGTTAGTTCTCAGCGTTTTCTCTCTCTTATGCCAATCATCACTGCTTGCCATTCTACTTTATATTATATGACGGCCGACTACCTAAGAGACAACTATCCAGACTTTTACGACAAACATATCTCTTTATGGGAGTGTCTCTAAGGAAAAGGAGGGGTTATCATGAAAAAAATCATCTTCATCAAAACCACTCAACTCCTTGTCATTGATGGAATCATGCTGGCATTTTTGACATTTAAAGGGGGGCTTACTTGGGACTGGATTTTGATTTATAGCGGTTGGCTCATTTTCTTTCATCCTGTGCTATTGACCTATCTTTCAAACCAACTTTGTGACCACTTTAGTCACCTCTATTCCCAGATTAGACCAAGATTCTGGCGTTTTGCCTTACAAATCCTTCTATGGGATAGCCTGATCATTCTCTCCTTGATATGTTTGAGTGGTGTGCCACTTTTCCTTCAGGGAACTCTCCTAACCCTAGGACACCTCATCCCTTCCTATCGCACCTGCCAAAGCCTGAAAAGAAACTTCCCCCAAGCATATCAAGAACCGATTGCATTTTGGAGTATTTTATGATAGATGAGAAAAACCAAGCCGGCTGGGCTTGGTCTTTCTTATCTATTTTTAGTATCTAGGATAATGGTAACTGGTCCGTCATTGACCAGCTCAACCTGCATATCAGCTCCAAAGATGCCTGTCTGAACGGGCACTTCTTGCGCTAATTTTTGATTGAAATCATCATAGAAGTCTGATGCCATATCAGGCTTGGCTGCCCCTGTAAAGGCTGGACGATTGCCTTTCTTAGTATCCGCAAAGAGGGTAAACTGAGAAATAGAGAGGATTTCTCCTTCAATATCTTTGACAGAGAGGTTCATCTTGCCTTCTGCGTCTGAAAAAATCCGCATATTGACCAGTTTTCTCACAGCATAGTCCAAATCTTCCTCTTGGTCCTCTGGTCCAACACCAACCAGCAATAAGAGCCCCTGATTGATTTTCCCCTGAACCTGACCTTCGATACTCACTTGGGCTTTTGTAACCCGTTGGATAATGATTTTCATAATAGCCTTTCTAGTAAGAGCTAGGACAATTAGCCATTGGTTCGTTTAACAGAGTAAACTTCTGGCACACTCTTAATCTTGTCCACGACCGTAGTCAGCGTCGAGAGGTTGGCAATGCCGAAGGATACATGGATATTAGCAAACTTCATATCCTTGGTTGGTTGAGCGTTGACTGTTGATATATTCTTGGTTGTGTTTGAAAGAACTTGCAGTACATCATTCAACAGTCCTGTACGGTTGAGACCATAGATATCGATATGAGCTACATACTCCTTATTTGAGTTTGAATACTGATCTTCCCACTCCACATCAAGGAGACGTTGCTCGTAGTTTTCTTGGGCACGCAGGTTCATACAGTCCACACGGTGAATAGCTACACCACGACCCTTGGTAATGTAGCCGACAATATCGTCACCAGGAACAGGATTACAACACTTGGCAATCCGCACTAGGAGACCTGAGGCACCTTCAATGACCACTCCACCCTCATGCTTAACCTTGAGGGTTTCTTTGTTTTCAACCTTGATCTCGCCACCTTTGACAAGCTCTTCTGCTTCCGCCTTGGCCTTAGCACGTTCTTCCTCACGACGTTCCTTTTCAGTCAGACGGTTAAAGACAGTAATAGCTCCAATTTCTCCAAAACCAATAGCCGCAAAGAGGGACTCTTCTGTCTTGTAGCTGGTCTTTTGCAGAACTTGGTCCATATGACGCTTGTCCATGAATTTATTGGCCACATAGCCGTTTTCTTGGAACTGAGCCATCAACATTTCACGACCCTTATTGATAGACAATTCCTTATCTTGGTTTTTAAAGAACTGACGAATCTTGTTGCGGGCCTTGCTGGTCTTGACCATGTTAAGCCAATCACGGCTTGGCCCAAAGGAGTTCGGGTTGGTGACAATTTCAACCTGATCCCCTGTCTTGAGCTTGGTTGTCAGAGGAACCATACGGCCATTGACCTTGGCACCCGTCGCTTTTTCACCGACCTTTGTATGGATTTCGTAGGCAAAGTCAATCGGTCCTGAATCTTTGGGAAGGGAACGAACAGCTCCATCTGGAGTAAAGACATAAATCTCCTCAGCCAGATAGTTTTCCTTAACTGAATCCACAAATTCCTTGGCATCATCAGCCTGGTCTTGG
>NZ_JBKOTT010000027.1:0-8523 GCF_049737895.1 Streptococcus sp. CL8.13
CAAACCTGGCGTATCGGTTTTTCGGATGCCAAGGTCGCCCAGCCTCAAGAAATTGAATCGGTGCTACCTTTAATCAATCCTCATTATATCGAGTTAGATTCTTCCACTTCCACTGTGTTTTTGAAACAAAAAGGAATGAAGATTGATCTTGGTTGTTTAGCCAAGGGTTATAGTGCGGATAAAGTTGCCCAATTTCTGAGAGAAGAGGGAGTAACATCTGCCTTGATCAATCTGGGAGGGAATATCCTGACTATTGGAAAAAATCAGGCAAGAGGAAATCAGCCTTGGCAAATCGGGATTCAAGACCCAGCCAATCCGAGGGGAAATCACTTAATGACCATCCCTGCTGTCAATCAATCTGTCGTGACTTCAGGCATTTATGAACGTCACCTGACTATCGATGGAAAAGATTATCATCATATTTTTGACAGTCAAACAGGATATCCTGTTGAAACGGAACTAGCGAGTCTCACCATCATCTCTGATAAATCCGTTGATGGTGAAATATGGACAACTCGTCTTTTTGGAGAAAGACCGACTTCTATCCTCTGGCAAGTCGAAAGTTTAGAGGGCATCGAAGCTATCCTCATCGATAAGGAAGGTCACCTAAGCTGTTCTTCAGGAATTCCTACTCTATAGAAATAGATGTTTCAATGGAGTTTTAAAATCGTATTATGTAAAAAGAGAAAGGAAATCTCATGTTAAAACTTATTGCTATTGTTGGAACAAATTCAAAACGTTCTACAAACCGCCAATTGCTTCAATACATGCAAAAACACTTTGCTGAAAAAGCTGAAATTGAACTTGTTGAAATTAAAGACATTCCTGTCTTCAATAAACCAGCTGACAAGCAAGTACCTGCTGAAATTTTAGAAATTGCTGCTAAAATTGAAGAGGCAGATGGCGTTATTATCGGTACTCCTGAGTATGACCACTCTATCCCAGCTGTTTTGATGAGCGCTCTTGCTTGGTTGTCATACGGTATTTACCCACTTTTGAACAAACCAATCATGATTACTGGTGCTTCTTACGGTACACTTGGTTCATCACGTGCTCAAATGCAACTTCGCCAAATCTTGAATGCCCCAGAAATTAAAGCAAGTGTCCTTCCAGATGAATTCTTGCTTTCACATTCTCTTCAAGCCTTCAATAACAATGGAGATTTAGTGGATCTTGATGTTATTCAAAAAATGGATGCCATTTTTGACGACTACCGTATCTTTGTAAAAATTACAGAAAAATTGCGCAATGCGAAAGAATTACTTCGCAAAGATGCCGAAGATTTTGACTGGGAAAATTTGTAAAATAGGAGAGCAGAAAGAATGAAATTTGTTGGACTTGTAGGAACAAATTACGATCAATCATATAACCGTAAACTC
This sequence comes from Streptococcus sp. CL8.13, assembly GCF_049737895.1. Next base: position 1,380 of record NZ_JBKOTT010000027.1, read on the forward strand.
TTGGAATTTATCCGTCGTCACTTCAAACTAAAATTTGAATTAGAAGTGCTTGAAATTGACGAAGTTCCAATGTTTAACCAAGATGAAAAATGGGATGAAAGTTTCCAATTACGTTATCTTTATAATAAAATCACACGGGCTGATGGTGTTATCATTGCAACTCCTGAGCACAACCACACTATCACAGCTTCCCTAAAATCTGTTCTCGAATGGCTTTCATACGAAGTTCATCCATTTGAAAACAAGCCAGTTATGATTGTGGGTGCTTCTTACTACGACCAAGGTACTTCTCGTGCCCAAGTTCACCTTCGTAAAATTCTTGATGCACCTGGAGTCAATGCCTACACTCTTCCTGGAAATGAATTCCTTCTTGGTAAAGCTAAAGAAGCTTTTGACTCAGAGGGGAATATCACAAACGAAGGAACTATTAATTTCCTTGAAACATGTTTAGACAACTTTGTAAAATATGTGGGAGTCGTTTCAAAATTGAAAAAACCAAAACCAATCGCACCAGAAGACTTATATTGTACAAATTCAATTGCAACTACCATCCAAGGTGTTGATCCAGATGATCCTGAATGGGTAGAAAAAGCTGCTGAACTTGTTGGAGCTGTTTCTGGAGATACTTACGTTAAATTAGACCACGGTATCTTGACAGTTAACCAAATTGATATGTTCTTGAAGGCAATGCCATTTGAATTGACATTTGCAGATGATAATAATCAATTCTTGTACTTTAATAACGCACACCAAGACCCAGATACAATGTTTGGTAAACGTGTACGTGCTCAATCAGGAAATAGATTAGGAACAGTACACGGTACATTGCCAGATTCTAGAATGAAAAACGTTGAATGGGTTGTCGGCGTATTGCGTAATGGGGACCAAGAATATGTCCGTACAATTGTGCCAGGAACACCAGAAGGCGTTATTAATACCCATAATTACCAAGCAATGTACTATCCAGATGGTTCATATGCCGGAATTAATGAAATCATCTTTAATTTCCAACCATGGCTTGACTGGTACCTCAATACAACTGGTCAACGTCTAGTCGGTGGAAATGCTGCAGCTCCTGCTGGCGGACATGGTCACGGCGATGCAGATGCTACATCTGGAGCTTCTGATGCAGGTGATGCTGGAGGCCACGGTGGTGGCGCAGACGCTACATCTGGCGCAAGTAACTAATACTTTTAGGAACCATTTTGGTTCCTTTTTTAGCGAAAAAAGACTAGCAGACAAAAACTGCTAGTCTTTTGGTTATTATTTTATCTATCCTTATTAAAAGAAAGAATACTTATTATGAATTTGGATCATCGAGACTACGGCCATGTAACCCTTTTTCACGTTGGACTTGACGTAGTTTCTCTGGTGTAACATCGTTTCCTTCTTCGTCCACAATTTTAATCCCTTCGATGTGGTGACGAACAGTGCGACGATAACCTTCGATGTACTCCTCACGTAGTTTGGCTTGTTCTACTTTTTCTTCTGGGGTCAAGCCTTCTGTTTTTTTCTTTTTGGCAAGCTCGTTAATACGATCAATTTTTTTAGGATTCATGTTTCTCTCCTTTATGATAAGATTTAATCCGTTTAACAGATTTTATTTAGTATTGATTTGATTAAAACGTGCAAGTTTAGCTGCTTTCTTGGTTAATTGCGACAAGATTGCCAAACGATTTTGTCGAACAGTCTGATCTTCAGCCATAACCATGGTATTCTCAAAGAATGCATCAATGACTGGGCTAAGAGCAAAGAGTTGTTTCAATTGCTGACTGGCAGTCCCTGACAAAACGAGTGATTCTACTGCTTCTGCCAAAGTTTTCTCTTCTTCATTCTCAAAGAGAGCTGAATCAACTGTAGCAATTCCTTCTGCCTTCTCAGCCAAATTAAAGGCACGAGAAAGTGATTCAACAGATGGTTTAAAGTCTTCTTCCTTACTTGCTTCTACAAGAGCACTTGCTGCTTCCAACATATCCGCCACAACAAAGTTTGATCCTGCAAGAACGGCTTCCTTGATATCTTTTGGAGTAGAACCCATCATCTTATCAACACGAGCCTTGATAAAATCCATAACCTCTGCCTTATTTTCATAAGTCAAGCTGTCAAATTTCAATGCATAAAGGCTATCTATCAGCTCGTCCATAGCAATGTGCCAACCAAAGGCATCCAAGATACGAACCACACCTTGCGTCGCACGACGAAGGGCATAAGGGTCATTAGAACCTGATGGAATCAAGCCTACTGAGAAGAAACTCAAAATCGTATCCAATTTGTCTGCAATGGCTAGAATGGCTCCAACCTTGCTCTCTGGAAGTTCTCCTTCGGCTGATGTAGGCATGTAGTGTTCACGAATAGCAGCTGCTACCGCTGGAGTTTCCCCAGCAAGAAGGGCATATTTTTCACCCATAATTCCTTGGAGTTCGTCAAACTCACCAACCATACCTGTCAACAAGTCAAACTTGTAAATGGCTGCTGCACGGGCTAGGTCAATCGTTTCATCCGCTGACAAACCAGCTTTTTCTGCCAAGAGAATAGCAATCTGACCAGTACGAATCATGTGTTCACGAAGGGAACCAATTTTCTCATGGAAGGTTACATTGTTTAATTTTTCAACAAGATCTGAAATCACCAATTTTTGGTCTTCACGCCAGAAGAATTCTCCGTCTTCCAAGCGAGCTACCAAGACTTTTTCATTTCCTTTGATGACATTTTCCAAATGATCTGCGTTTCCATTACGAACAGAAATGAAGTTTGGCAAGAGTTTACCATCTTGATCACGGACAACAAAGTACCGTTGGTGTTCCTTCATCGAAGTCACCAAAACTTCTTCTGGAACTTCAAGGTATTTGGCATCAAAACTTCCCATAAAGGCAGTTGGGTATTCAACCAAGTTCAAGACTTCATTAAGCAAGTCCGTATCAATTTCGATATGTACACCATGCTCAGTTTCGATTGCTTTGATTTGGTCAACAATCATTTGCTCACGTTCACGAGGATCCGCGATTACAAACTGCTTACGAAGGTCTTCTTCGTAGCTCAATGCTGACTGAATCTTAGTTTCTTGTCCCAAGAAACGATGACCACGGCTCACACGATCACCCTTAATATCAAGAAAATCCAAGTCAAACTCTTCTTCATCTAAAAGAACAGTTAAAGTGTGAACAGGGCGGATGTATTCAAAGGTGTTGTTAGCCCAATGCATGCTGACAGGGAAAGTCAAGGACTTCAAGACATCTACAACACCAGGAACAATGGCTTCAACTGCTTGACCAATTTCTTCCTTGGTAACATAGACATATTCTTCACCCTTGATTTCACGGAATTTGATATCTTCAACAGTCAATCCTTTTCCACGGACAAATCCTTGAGCTGCTTTGGTAAAATTTCCATCACTATCCAAGGCAATTTTCTTTGCTGGCCCCTTAAAATCTTCAGTCAAATCAGACTGTTTATCTGCAAGACCAGTCACACGAACAGCCAAACGACGTGGTGTTGAGAAGGTCTGAATAGCTTCAAAAGACAGACGGTTTTCCTTGAGGAAGGCTGCCATTTTTTCGCCTAGTTGTTTTTCACTTGGCGTAACAACATAGGCTGGTAATTCTTCAAGACCGAGTTCTACTAATAAGTTTTTTGTCATGTTTTTTCTCCGAAAAATATCTTTTTATTTTCCAGTTTGCCTTATGTGATTGGCACGCAAGCAATCAACTTCGTTGTTTCATTGCTAAAATTGGAGCCAAAAGTCTCCAATTTTGCCTAGTATCCTTAGTTTCACTAAGGATACCTTCATCACTGCAGCAACTGGTTCAGGGCTCACACTGTTCGCCCATTTTCGTAATTTGTCACTTTCTTTATTCCGCGTCTTCTGCTAAGAGTTTAGCTCTTGTTTCTTCATCCAAAAGTGGGTAGCCTAGGCGTTTGCGTTCTGCGACAAAGGTTTTGGCTACGACACGGGCCAAGTTACGGATACGAGCGATATAGCCTGCGCGCTCTGTTACAGATACGGCACCACGCGCATCAAGCAGGTTAAAGGTATGTGAACATTTGAGAACATAGTCATAGGCAGGGTGCACTAATCCTTCTTCCAAGGCACGACCAGCTTCTTTTTCAAACTTATCAAAGTTTTCCAGCAACATTTCTTGATCTGAAATTTCAAATGAATATTTTGAGTGCTCATACTCAGGCTGGATAAAGATTTCTCCGTATTTTACACCATCAGCCCACTCGATATCATAGACAGAGTCTACTTCTTGAATGTAAGAAGCCAAACGCTCCAAACCATAGGTAACTTCCGCAGTCACAGGGCCAGTTGCCAATCCACCTACTTGTTGGAAGTAAGTGAACTGAGTGATTTCCATACCATCAAGCCAAACTTCCCAACCGAGACCTGCAGATCCAGTCGATGGATTTTCCCAGTTATCCTCAACGAAACGAATATCGTGTTCCAAAGGATTGATTCCCAATTTTTCCAAAGACTCAAGGTAAAGTTCTTGGATGTTTGATGGAGATGGCTTCATGACCACCTGGAATTGGTGGTGTTGGTAAAGACGGTTCGGGTTTTCTCCGTAACGACCGTCAGCAGGACGACGTGATGGCTCTACATAAGCCGCATTCCATGGCTCAGGTCCGATAGCACGAAGGAAAGTGTAAGGACTCATTGTCCCCGCACCTTTTTCATTATCATAAGCCTGCATAAGCATACAACCTTGGTCATTCCAAAATTGTTGCAAAGTCAAAATAATTTCTTGAAATGTTAATTTCTTAGACATTGTTTACTCCTTTAGTTTTTATATTTCTTTTTCAATTAATTTCTGCTGAACAAACCAATTTAATAAGGGTAGAGTTTTATCTGTATTTGCCCATAAATGATAAGAATCGAAGACCGCTTGTACACTACCTAGATTTTCTACCAACTTATCTATTGTCAAAAAACTACGCCAGTATTCGTAAAAAATACTTGCATAGTTCTTATCATAAGTCGAAGAACCAAAATCATTCAATGAATGCCAACCATACTTCTTCTGAAAAAGTTCTACAAGAGATTGATTACAAATTTTTTCCGCTTGAAATTCCTCTTCTGTCAAGAAATACTTGCGACTAATATATTCAACCATCCCCTCTTCGAACCATATATAAGAGTCGTAACCATCAAAATCATCTAAAAAATACTCCGACCAATGAGCTAACTCATGTCCTACAATCTGTAAGAGGAAATTTTCAGATAAAGAATGATAGTGACTTTCTATTGCTTGAGTTTGCTGAGAACACTCGTAGTCCATCAACTGATACAAATACAACTCTTTCCAAACAGCTAAATCAGGCGTCATAACCATTCGTCTATTATTTGTATAGGCTGGAACTGCACTTTCCCTAATAATCTGTGTAGCAGCATTAAAACTTGACCAAATAATGGCTTGCGGTAAATCACAGACTGCAAGTTCATTCTTTAAAAAAGATTGATAATCTTTCAACTTTTCAGTATTTCTTACTACAAAATCACGAAATGTAGCTAGTTGACTATCGTCTTTTACAAGATAAAGGTTTTCCACGTCTCTCCTTTCTTTCACATAATAGACTGAATAAGCGAAAGAACCGCGTCCGACAATCCTAGGTTGATTTAACCTAGGGGCGTCAAAAACGCGGTTCCACCCTAATTTATTACTTCATTGTTTTTGAAAATACTACAGAAAGCGCCAGCTCTTTATTTTGTCCTACTTGGCTCCCACTATCCCAAGCTCGCTTGAAGAACGCCATAAGACTTTCTTTCCTGCTGACTATTATATCAAAAATTGGAACAATGTACAATTCTTTTTATGATTTTCTAGAAATCCATATCATCAACTCGTGGAGCACCAGACTGAACAGCAATTGTTTTTAAGGTTTCACGTTCCTCATGACTCAATTCAATTCCAAAGCAATCAAGATTAGCCTGAATACGAGATGCTGTGACAGATTTCGGAAGCGGTAAAAATCCTTCTGCCAAGCTCCAGGCCAAGGCTATTTGAGCAACCGATTTTCCGTGATTTAGCGCTATTTCTTGCACTTGCTTGCTATCAAACAGTTCTCCCTGACCAAAAGGTCCCCAAGCTTCCAATAAAATTCCTTTTTCTCGACAGTAATCTACGACTTCCTCTTGATACACACCTGGCGCCAAGCGGATTTGATTGACCGCTGGAAGAATTTTTGCTGTTTCAAGCAAGGCATCCAAATGATGGGGAAGGAAATTACTAACTCCAATAGCACGGATTTTGCCTTCTTGATAGAGGTCTTCCATCGCTCTCCAAACTTCTGCATTTCGGATTTTCCATTGGTCATTTTCTCTGAGCGGTTTTGGATTTGGCCAATGAATCAAATACAAATCCAAATATTCCAAGCCCAGCTTCTCTAAAGACTCTTCAAAAGCCTGACGAGATTGCTCATAGCTATGATTTGTATTCCACAATTTACTGGTTACAAAAATTTCCTCACGCGGAACGCCACTATCTTGAATGGCACGACCAACGCTTTCTTCATTTTTATAAATAGCTGCCGTATCGATATGGCGATAGCCTGCCTTTAAAGCCTCTAGTACAGCTTGATAGGCAATCTCTCCATTTTCAGCTTTCCAGGTTCCAAATCCCAGTACTGGAATTGTAACACCATTGTTTAAAGTATAAGATTTCATTATTTTTCCTTTCTATGAGAAGAAAATCCAAAGAGCCAAATTTTCAAGGAAAACTTTTCTCTTTAGATTTTGTGTATTATTGATTGCGGTCGTAATAGAGCTGATGAGCTTTAAGACGAGAGTCTAACAAATCTGGAATTGTCACAAAGTCATAACCCTGACCTTTCAAATAGTCAATGACCTTTGGTAAAGCATTCACTGTTTCAGCATGGATATCATGCATGAGAATAATAGAACCATTCTTGACTTCACGCTGAATTTCTGTCAAAATAGATGCTTCATTTTTACTCTTCCAGTCCAGACTATCTACATCCCACATAATAAAGCTCAAATCTAAGCTATTGCGAATGTCGTCTGTAATGGCTCCATAAGGCGGACGCATGAGTTTTGAACTAGAACCCAACACTTTAGTTAGCGCATCCTCAGTATCAGTAATTTGTTTTTTAGCTTCATCAAGGGAAAGTTTTGAAAGCACTGGATGAC
>NZ_JBKOTT010000028.1:0-8473 GCF_049737895.1 Streptococcus sp. CL8.13
TCGAATTGATCCTCAAGCCTTTATAACTATTACAGAAGCCCACGAAATCCTTGGCGAAGGCTTTACCTTTAAAAAAGAATAAAAAGAGGTAATGTACTGAATTGATTTCTTTTAGAATCTACAATAATAACGCGAAACAATGATAATTTATCCATCAAAGTAATCCTTTAAATCTTCTGTCGTGAGAGTATCGAATTGACTACTAAAATCAAGAAGATATAATTCCTCTACACCCTCTCGTTTTTACTTTCTTTCACGTTCAGCAGAGTTCAAAATATGTAAAAACAATTCCGAATGATAAGGCTCTAAAGCAATCTTTAAAGATTCATTAAACGTCATAACCACGATAGGCAATAAATCCTTCATCGCAGCCTTGTTGGCAACACGAAATAATTCTTTATCAGATAGTTTGCCAATATCTTTGTGGTTTTTATAGAAATAGTAGTAATTATAAAATAATTATTTCATAATGATATCTATTTCTGTAACAGAAAATCTGAAACATATTTTTTACCTGAAGTGTAACATTGTAGAAAATTCATTTTTTGAAATGATAATAATGTACAAGATATTGAGGTAAGAATTTTAAAACCAGAAAAACGCATTATATCAGGTACTTAAAAACATGATACAATGCGTTTATTTAATATGAAAAGATCTACTGGATTCTTTAGAAATGAACTTCCAGCAGTCTTTTCACTTTTTATTAATAAGTTCCTTCTTCACCTTGACTAGTCAAGATAACAGGTCCATCTTTTGTAATGACAAATTGGTGTTCATATTGGCAAGATAGGCCACCGTCAATGGTCTTATGCGCCCAGCCAGTTTTCATATCTGTATCGATTTCCCAGTCACCTGTATTGATCATTGGTTCAATAGTCAAGACCATTCCTTCACGAAGACGGAGTCCTCGACCTGCAATACCATAATTAGGAACCATTGGTTCTTCGTGCATGGTTGGGCCAACACCATGACCAACCAAATCACGCACTACACCGTATCCACGACTTTCAGCGTATTCTTGAATGGCTGCACCAATATCACCAATACGGTTTCCAACAACAGCTTGCTCAATCCCCTTATACATGGCTTCTTTAGTTACATCCATCAGATTTTTCACTTCTTCGGACGGTGTACCAACAGCATAAGCCCAACATGAGTCTGCTAGGCCACCAGAATAGCTCTGAGTGTATTTTTTCATTTGTTCAACATTGTTGAAGTTTAATTTTGAGACATTCAGGTCAGGTTTAGCAATTGGACCTCCCAAAACCATATCAACTTTGAGCAAATCACCATCTTTCAAGATATAGTGACGAGGGAAAGCATGAGCTACTTCATCATTAAGAGAGCAACAGGTAGCATAAGGATAGTCCATCATTGCACCGTCAACTCCAATCTGAAGCGGAAGGAAATTTTCTTCCTTACAACGACGGCGAACGTATTCTTCAACTTCCCACATATCTACGCCAGGCTTAATCAAATCACGCAAGCCAATATGGATACTTGCTAAAAAATCACCGGCCTTATCCATAGCTTCGATTTCACGAGCTGATTTTAATGTTATCATTTTTTCTCCTAGTTTCTAATTAATTTTAACGGTTACATTTGCTTTTGAAACAATCTGATGACCATGATAAATATCGTAATCAATAATTGCTGACCGTCTAGTATGGTGGATAATGCGTGCTTGAATGCGCAGTATATCATCTATCTGAACCGCCTGCAAAAAGTAGATCAGCATTTGTTCGATGATGAGATTGCGACCACTATTCACAACTAAATCTTGAGTCATGTGGGTCAGAATTTCTGCCAATACACCATTAGCCAAAACACCGTTCTTCTCTAGCATAAAGGGTTCCACTGTAATGACGACTTCATCATGGTGATAAGAAAGTTTTTGTCCAATCTGCTCAGAAAAAGTCGGTAGAGCCGAAACTTGGGAACGGCTCATCTTTTCCATGACATCTCGTCTGGTTACAACCCCAAGCAAGGTTTGATTATTCCGAACAACCGGTACCATTTCAAAGTCTTCAGCAATCATCCGTTGACTCACATTGGCAATATTTGTCGATAATCCAACTAAAAATAGACTACGTGACATGACCTTATCAATTGTGGTACTTGGTGACTTATCACCAGCGTCTCTCATGGTTACAACTCCAACAACAACCTGATGTTGATTGATAACCGGAAAACGACTACTACGATTCTTGCGTACCAGGTCCAAATAATCTTTAACAGTGTCGGTCTCTCTCAGAAAACCATATTCATGACTCGGGCGATAAAGTTTCTCAACTGTCAAAATATCAGTCTTAATTTGGACATTTGACAAGGCTTTATTGATCATAGTCGCAACGGTGAAAGTGTCATGCTTGCTTCTTAAAACAGGAATTCCTTTTTGATTAGCCAGTTTAATGACATCATCATGAACCTGAAATCCACCTGTAACCAGAACTGCATTTTCATTTTCCAGCGCTAATAATTGAATACGAGTCCGGTCTCCGACAATCAAGAGCCCCCCATCATGAAGGTAAGATAAGATATTTTGCTCAGTCATGGCACCGATTGAGAACTTACTAAATTCTCTCTCTAAACCTTCTTGACCAGCTAGAACCTCAGAAGAAGTCACTTCTGCAATTTCAGCAAAAGTTAATCTCTCTATAGCAACTTTCTGAGATTTAACACGGATAGTACCACTTCTTGGGCGAGTCTCTACAATTCCACGGTTTTCAGCTTCCTTGATAGCCCGATAAGCCGTTCCATCACTGACTCCCAGATGATTGGAAATGCTTCGAACACTGACCCTTTTACCGACAGGTAATTCCTCCAAATAGCTTAGAATTTCCTGATGCTTACTCATTGAATTCTCCTTTTACATACCGAAATTCAAGATAATCACGCATTTTCCTTGTATAGCGATCACTTCCTTTAAACTGACGAGTCAAACGGAATCCAGACTTTAGAGCAACCCTTTGGCTAGCTTCATTTTCAAGGTGGGTAATGATGGCTAATTGTTTTAATCCAAATTCCTCAAAAGAAAGCTGACAAATTTTTCTAACAACTTCTGTCATGAACCCTTGCGACCAAGCGTCTTTTCTCAAAAAATAACCAATTTCTGCTTCTTTTTTTATTTCATCTAGCTTTTCAAACTTAATAGAACCAATCATTTGTTGATTTTTCTGGTCACAAATAGCCCACACTCCCAAAGGGGACTTCATAAAGTAATTGGCCAGTGCATATTGACTTTCTTCCAGACTTGCCTGAGTTGGGAAAATAAATTGAAGATTTTCAGGATTTGAGGCTATCTCATGGAAGTCCTGACTATCACTAAAAAAGAAAGGACGCAAATACAAGCGATCCGTTTCAAAAAAAGAAAACATTGCTAATTTGGTCCAAATATTCATAAACACCTCTACGGTTTATTCTTCAACAAGTGTAATATCCGCTCCTAGATTACGTAATTTTTCAATAATATCAGAATAACCACGTAAGATAAACTCGATATTTGTAATTTCAGTTTGCCCCTCGGCCATCAAACCAGCAATAACTAAAGCTGCACCAGCTCTCAGGTCAGTTGCTTTTACATTTGCACCACGTAAACTACGTCCACCGGTATATAAAATGTAGTTGTTTGTAGTCGTAATATCTGCATCCATCTTTGCTAGTTCAAAAACATGGTTTACTCGTTTTTCATAAATGGTATCAATAATGGTACCACGCCCCTCTGCTGTTAACAAGAGAGGAGTAATTGGTTGTTGCAAGTCAGTAGCAAAACCAGGATAAGGAGCTGTCTTAATATTGATTGCTTTCAAATTAGACTGTTCTTCGACAAAAATACTGTCTTCAGATACAGTCATTCTCACACCCATCTCTTCCAACTTAGCGATGAATCCTTCTAAGTGTTCGTATAATACATTGTTGATACGAATTCCCTTACCGACTGCAGCAGCTAAGGAAATATATGTTCCTGCTTCGATACGGTCTGGAATCACCTGATGACGGGTTCCATGTAATCTTTCAACACCATCAATAATGATGATATTAGTCCCTGCACCGCGGATATGGGCTCCCATATTATTCAAGAGGGTAGCTACATCAATAATTTCAGGTTCACGGGCTGCATTTTCAATAATAGTACGACCATTCGCTTTAACCGCAGCAATCATCGTATTAATCGTCGCACCGACACTAACCGTATCCATGTAAATACTTGCGCCGTGAAGTCCTGTATCTTTAGCAGATAACTTCATGTTATCACCCTCGTAGCTAACAGTAGCTCCCATAGCTTCAAAAGCCTTAAGATGTAGATCAATAGGGCGAGGTCCCAAATCACATCCACCAGGTAAACCAACAGTAGCTTCACCAAAGCGACCTAAAAGACTTCCATAAAAATAATAAGATGCACGAAGACTATTGATTTTCCCATAAGGCATTGGAATATTTTGAACACCTCTTGGATCAATCTCCAATACATCGTCATAACGCTTAACAGTAGCTCCCATCAATTCCATGATTTCGACAAGACTAGCAACATCAGAAATATCAGGTACACAATCTAAAGTCACAACATCATCTGCCAAAATAATAGCTGGAATTAAAGCTACAACACTATTTTTTGCACCACTAATGGTAATCTCACCTTGCAGGGGCAAGCCACCATTGATAACAATTTTTCTCATTTTAAATTTTTAATACTCTTTCAAAATTTCTAAAAAGGTCCTACGTTAAAGTATACCATAAATTCAGCTTTTTTTCTATCATTTTCAATTATATTAGCTGAATCGTATTTGTATTAACTTACCTTTTTTAAAAAGTTATGCCCCTTTTTTGCCCCCTGAACAGAAAAAAAGCCCTTCGGATAAAATCCGAGGGGCTAGAAACGTTGTTAAATCAACGGCCGAACTTTTGAATTTCAAGGTTCGGGATAAAATAGTTCACTGAACTATTTTATTTTTTAAGGTTGTAGAATGATTTCAATCCACGGTATTCAGCTACTTCACCAAGTTGGTCTTCGATGCGAAGCAATTGGTTGTATTTAGCGATACGGTCTGTACGTGAAAGTGAACCAGTCTTGATTTGTCCTGCATTAGTTGCAACTGCGATGTCAGCGATTGTTGAATCTTCAGTTTCACCTGAACGGTGTGATACAACGGCAGTGTAACCAGCTTCTTTAGCCATTTCGATAGCTTCAAAAGTTTCAGTAAGAGTACCGATTTGGTTAACTTTGATAAGGATTGAGTTAGCAGCACCTTCTTGGATACCACGTGCAAGGTAGTCAGTGTTTGTTACGAAGAAGTCGTCACCAACAAGTTGAACTTTCTTACCAAGACGTTCAGTAAGAGCTTTCCAACCATCCCAGTCGTTTTCATCCATACCATCTTCGATAGTGATGATTGGGTATTTGTTAACCAATTCTTCAAGGTAGTCGATTTGTTCTGCAGATGTACGAACAGCAGCACCTTCACCTTCAAATTTAGTGTAGTCGTAAACTTTACGTTCTTTATCGTAGAATTCTGATGAAGCACAGTCAAATCCGATAAATACATCTTTACCTGGAACGTATCCAGCAGCTTCGATCGCAGCAAGGATAGTTTCAACACCGTCTTCAGTTCCTTCGAAACGAGGAGCAAATCCACCTTCGTCACCTACGGCAGTTTCCAAACCACGTGATTTAAGGATTTTCTTAAGAGCGTGGAAGATTTCAGCACCGTAACGAAGAGCTTCTTTAAATGTTGGCGCACCAACTGGCAAGATCATGAACTCTTGGAAAGCGATTGGAGCGTCAGAGTGAGAACCACCGTTGATGATGTTCATCATTGGAGTTGGAAGAACTTTAGTGTTGAATCCACCAAGGTAGCTGTAAAGTGGGATTTCAAGGTAGTCAGCAGCAGCACGAGCAACAGCGATAGACACACCAAGGATTGCGTTTGCACCCAATTTACCTTTGTTAGGAGTACCGTCAAGAGCGATCATAGCACGGTCGATAGCTTGTTGATCACGTACATCGTAGCCGATGATAGCTTCAGCAATGATGTTGTTTACGTTGTCAACAGCTTTTTGTGTACCAAGACCACCGTAACGAGATTTGTCACCGTCGCGAAGTTCAACTGCTTCGTGTTCACCAGTAGAAGCTCCTGATGGAACCATACCACGTCCGAAAGCACCTGATTCAGTGTAAACTTCTACTTCAAGTGTTGGGTTACCGCGTGAGTCTAGGACTTCGCGAGCGTAAACATCAGTAATAATTGACATTTTTTACTCTCCTTATGAGTTAAATTTTTTACACCTCTATAATACCTTAAAAGCCCTCCTTTTTCAAGAAAAAACGTTATCTTTGTGCAAATTTTCCTTAACTTTATAAAGTAATCGCTTTCTTTTATCTGTTTTATTCTAACTTTTATGATATACTGTTTTCATGACAGATTTATCAAAACAATTACTTGAAAAAGCTCATGGTGGGCCAAAATTAAATCCAGATGAGCAAAGACGCTATCTTGGCACTTTTGAGGAAAGAGTTCTTGGATATGCAGATATTGACACAGCAAATAGTCCTCAGCTAGAAAAAGGCTTTTTATCTATTTTAGAAAACCTACAGGAAAAAGCAGAGCCACTATTTGTGAAAATCTCACCAACTATCGAATTTGACAAGCAAGTTTTCTACTTAAAAGAAGCTAAAGAAACTGATAGTCAAGCTACCATTGTATCTGAAGAGCATACTTCTTCTCCTTTTGGCCTGATTATCCATAGCAATGCACCAGTACAAGTAGAAGAAAAGAACCTTCGACTTGCTTTTGCAAAACTTTGGGAAGTTAAAAAGGAAGAACCAGCCAAAACATCCATCTGGAAGAAATGGTTTGGCTAAATCTTGCGCATAGTTAATAAATGCCCTATATTGGCAGCCGTGTGCTCCAAATAGAGACTGGCATTTTTCAAACTATCTTCTAGAGGTTCACTTTTCTCCAAAATTGAAAAAACCGCTTGGATATTCTCAAATGGTAGGGAAGGTAAATCTTCAGCAAGACTACCACAAATAGCAATGACAGGAACTTCGACAGGGGTTCTTTTTGCAACACCAATAGGCGCTTTACCTGATAAGCTTTGAAGATCTAGCCTCCCTTCTCCTACAACAACCAAATCAGCATCTGAAACTTTCTTATCAAAGTTGATTAGGTTCAAGCAGGTATCAATTCCCGACACGATATTTGCCTGAGCAAAGGCACACAAACCGCCAGCAATGCCTCCACCAGCTCCTGCTCCTTTTATTTCCAATATTGCAGGTGAGTTTTTTTCATAAAAATCTTGGATTGCTTGATCTACGGCATCAAACATAGTAGGATCTAGGCCTTTTTGCTTGCCAAACGTGTAGGTCGCACCTTGAGGACCACATAAGGGACACACGACATCTGCTAAAATACGAATTTGCACATCTTCAGGAATTTCATAGCGATTTTCTGTTGAAACTGAAGCTAATTTTAGTAAGGATTGACCGCATGCAGGCAAGACATTTCCATCCCTATCATAAAAACGATAACCTAAACCAGCAGCAATCCCAATTCCTCCGTCATTACTGGCCGTACCACCAACACCGATATAGATTTCTTTAATCCCTTGAGCAATGAGATAACGAATCAATTCCCCTATTCCACAAGTTTGGATTTGAAGTGGATTTCGTTTCTCTAGCGGAATTTTTCCAAGGCCAACCAAGTCGGCAACTTCAAATAGTGCCAGTTGACTTTTTTGAAAATAGCGCATGGCTTCTTTTTGTCCAAAAGCTCCTGTCACTTGGATCCATTTTTCTTCAAGGTCAATAGAATGCCGAATAGCATCTACTGTACCTTCCCCACCATCACCAACAGGACAGAGGAGACATTCTACATCTGCTATCGATTGTTGGAAGCCTCTTTTTATAGCTTCAGCTACCTCTTCAGCGGTCAAGCTTTCCTTAAATGAATCTGGTGCAATTACAATCTTCATATTTTCCCTCATTCTAAAAAGTCAATCAAAGGTAGAACTTCTAAAAAATCTCTCTTGTCAACATGATGTGGTATTTCTTTTTTGAGTACCTCTTTGGCACAAAAGGCAATTCCTAGTCCTGATGACTTCAACATCAATAAATCATTGGCCCCATCACCGATTGCAATCGTTCTTTCTTTAGGAAGTTTTAGTTTCTCTCTCCATTTTTCCAGAGTCTCTTTTTTGACCTGGGGACTGATAATTTGTCCAACTAATGTTCCTGTTAGAAGACCGTCTTTAACTTCTAGTTGGTTGGCAGAGAAATAGGAAATACTAAGGGATTTTGCTAATCTCGCAACTATTGGTGTAAAGCCCCCAGACACCAGACCAACTAGGATTCCGTTCTTTTGGAGAATAGAGATAAATATCTGTGCATTTGGCGATAGATGAATAGAGTCGAAAGCTTTATCAAATACAGAGACAGGAAGGCCTTCCAAGAAGGAAACTCTTTTTCTTAAAC
>NZ_JBKOTT010000029.1:0-8295 GCF_049737895.1 Streptococcus sp. CL8.13
ATGATCAAACCGTTCGTAAATCTCAAAAAGAAATTGTAGGAAATCCCGTTTCGAAAGATGCAGCTAGCCAAACTCGTACTCACATGGTCTTGGTAGGAACGGATCCTATATATGGAACTATGTATAATCATAGTACAGGAAAAGCAACTGTCAACGTTCCAGGTCAAAATGTAGCCCTCAAGTCTGGTACAGCCCAAATCGCTGACGAGAAAAATGGAGGCTACTTGGTTGGTTCTACCAACTACATTTTCTCGGTTGTGGCTATGAACCCTGCTGAAAATCCTGATTTTATCTTGTATGTAACGGTTCAACAGCCTGAACATTATTCAGGTATCCAGTTGGGAGAATTTGCCAACCCAATTCTTGAAAGAGCTTCAGCTATGAAAGAATCTCTCAATCTTCAATCTCCTGCTAAGAATTTAGATCAAGTGACGACAGAGTCTTCTTATGCAATGCCTAGCATCAAGGATATTTCACCTGGTGATTTGGCGGAAGCCTTACGACGAAATATTGTGCAACCAATCGTTGTAGGTACTGGAACAAAGATTAAAGAGACTTCTGTAGAAGAAGGGACCAATCTTGCACCAAACCAACAAGTTCTCCTTTTATCGGATAAGGTAGAAGAAATTCCAGACATGTATGGCTGGAAAAAAGAGACTGCTGAGACCTTTGCTAAATGGTTGGATATTGAGCTGGAATTTGAAGGTTCAGGTTCTGTTGTTCAGAAGCAAGATGTTCGGACTAATACAGCTATCAAAAACATTAAAAAAATTAAATTAACTTTAGGAGACTAATATGTTTATTTCTATCAGTGCTGGAATTGTGACATTTTTACTAACTTTAGTAGGAATTCCGGCCTTTATCCAATTTTATAGAAAGGCGCAAATTACAGGCCAGCAGATGCATGAGGATGTCAAACAGCACCAGGCAAAAGCTGGGACTCCTACAATGGGAGGTTTGGTTTTCTTAATTGCTTCTGTTTTAGTTGCTTTCTTTATTGCCCTATTTAGTAACCAACTCAGCAATAATGTCGGTATGATTTTATTTATCTTGGTTCTTTATGGTTTAATCGGATTTTTAGATGACTTCCTCAAGGTCTTCCGTAAAATCAATGAGGGTCTTAATCCCAAGCAGAAATTGGCTCTTCAGCTTCTAGGTGGCGTCATTTTCTACCTTTTCTATGAGCGCGGTGGCGATATGCTTTCTGTCTTTGGCTACCAAGTGCATCTAGGGATTTTCTATATTGTCTTCGCTCTTTTCTGGCTAGTCGGTTTTTCAAACGCAGTCAACTTGACAGACGGTATTGACGGTCTGGCTAGTATTTCCGTTGTGATTAGTTTGTCTGCCTATGGAGTTATTGCCTATGTGCAAGGTCAGATGGATATTCTTCTAGTAATTCTTGCCGTGATTGGTGGTTTACTCGGTTTCTTCGTCTTTAACCACAAGCCTGCCAAGGTCTTTATGGGGGATGTGGGAAGTTTGGCCCTAGGTGGAATGTTAGCGGCTATCTCTATGGCCCTCCACCAAGAATGGACTCTCTTGATTATCGGAATTGTTTATGTTTTTGAAACAACTTCGGTTATGATGCAAGTTGGATACTTTAAACTGACTGGTGGCAAACGTATTTTCCGTATGACGCCTGTGCATCACCATTTTGAGCTTGGAGGATTGTCTGGTAAAGGAAGTCCTTGGAGCGAGTGGAAGGTTGACTTCTTCTTTTGGGGAGTGGGACTCCTAGCAAGTCTCTTGACCCTAGCAATTTTATATTTGATGTAAGAATGGCACCCTGATGTTTCAGGGTGTTTTTGCGTTTAAATAGTCAATTAAAGTCAGAAGGTAAACTAGAAAACTCGACGAAGTCAGCTCAAAACACTGTTTTGAGGTTGTTGATAAGACTGACGAAGTCAATTACATATACCTGTGATACCTACGGAAAGGGGAAACTGACGTGGTTTGAAGCGATTTTCGAAGAGTATAAAAAATATTGGTCAATTAAAGTCAAATCTCTTGACCTTTTCTGACTAATGTAGTATATTATGAACGTAAGGTAAATGAAAGCCTTACTAGAACGCTTATTTAAAGTGAAATAGAAAGAGGTGGGTCTATGTTTAATCTAGAAATCTTCAGAAGTAAAGATAGTCTACTCCTGCTTGAAAAAGAAAAACCAGAAATAGTACGTAGAGTAGCGATTTAGCTAGTCTAAATTTTTTAAAACAAAGGTCAAAGATAGTCAATATCAGTAATAATAAATAACAAAAAGAGGTAAAGAATATGAACAACAATTTTAATAATTTTAACAACATGGATGATTTATTTAACCAATTGATGGGTGGTATGCGAGGATACAGTTCTGAAAATCGTCGTTACTTGATTAATGGACGTGAAGTGACACCTGAGGAATTTGCTCACTATCGTGCAACTGGTCAATTGCCAGGAAATGCAGAAGTTGATGGACAAATGCCACAACAGGCTTCAGGTATGAAACAAGACGGTGTCCTTGCTAAACTAGGTCGAAACTTGACAGCAGAAGCTCGTGAGGGTAAGTTGGATCCTGTTATCGGACGAAACAAGGAAATTCAAGAAACATCTGAAATTCTTTCACGCCGTACCAAGAACAATCCTGTTCTAGTCGGAGATGCAGGTGTTGGTAAGACAGCAGTTGTCGAAGGTTTGGCACAAGCCATTGTGAACGGTGATGTTCCAGCTGCTATTAAGAACAAGGAAATTATTTCTATAGATATCTCTGGTCTTGAGGCTGGGACTCAATACCGCGGTAGTTTTGAAGAAAACGTTCAAAACTTAGTCAATGAGGTCAAAGAAGCGGGAAATATTATCCTCTTCTTTGATGAAATTCACCAAATCCTCGGTGCTGGATCTACTGGAGGTGACAGTGGTTCTAAAGGGCTTGCAGACATTCTCAAGCCAGCCCTCTCTCGTGGAGAATTGACAGTGATTGGGGCAACGACTCAAGACGAATACCGTAACACCATCTTGAAGAATGCAGCTCTTGCTCGTCGTTTCAACGAAGTTAAGGTCAATGCTCCTTCAGCAGAGGACACCTTTAAAATCCTTCAAGGAATTCGTGATCTCTATCAACAACACCACAATGTCATCTTACCAGATGAAGTCTTGAAAGCAGCAGTGGATTATTCTGTACAATACATTCCTCAACGTAGCTTGCCAGATAAGGCTATTGACCTTGTCGATGTAACGGCAGCCCATTTGGCAGCTCAGCATCCTGTAACAGATGTGCATGCTGTTGAACGTGAAATTGAAGTAGAAAAAGACAAGCAAGAAAAAGCAGTTGAGGCGGAAGATTTTGAAGCAGCTCTAAACTATAAAACACGTATTGCAGAATTGGAAAAGAAAATCGAAAACCACACAGAAGATATGAAAGTGACTGCAAGTGTCAACGATGTGGCTGAATCTGTAGAACGAATGACGGGAATTCCAGTATCTCAAATGGGAGCGTCAGACATTGAACGTTTGAAAGATATGGCTCATCGCTTGCAAGATAAGGTAATCGGACAAGATAAGGCGGTAGAAGCGGTAGCTCGTGCTATCCGTCGTAACCGTGCTGGTTTTGATGAAGGCAATCGCCCAATCGGCAGCTTCCTTTTTGTAGGACCAACTGGGGTTGGTAAGACAGAACTTGCTAAGCAATTGGCGCTTGATATGTTTGGAACTAAGGATGCAATCATCCGTTTGGATATGTCTGAATACAGTGACCGCACAGCAGTTTCTAAGCTAATTGGTACAACAGCAGGATATGTGGGTTATGATGACAATAGCAATACCTTAACAGAACGTGTTCGTCGCAATCCATACTCTATCATTCTCTTGGACGAAATTGAAAAGGCTGACCCTCAAGTGATCACTCTTCTCCTCCAAGTCTTGGATGATGGTCGTTTGACAGATGGTCAAGGAAATACAGTGAACTTCAAGAACACTGTCATTATTGCGACATCAAATGCTGGATTTGGCTATGAAGCTAACTTGACAGAAGATGCAGATAAACCAGAATTGATGGATCGTTTGAAACCATTCTTCCGTCCAGAATTCCTTAACCGCTTTAACGCAGTTATTGAGTTCTCACACTTGACTAAGGAAGACCTTTCTAAGATTGTAGACTTGATGTTGGCTGAAGTCAACCAAACCTTGGCTAAGAAAGATATTGATTTGGTAGTCAGTCAAGCGGCTAAAGACTATATCACAGAAGAAGGTTATGACGAAGTCATGGGTGTTCGTCCGCTCCGTCGCGTGGTTGAACAAGAAATTCGTGATAAGGTGACAGACTTCCATTTGGATCACCTAGATGCCAAACACCTAGAAGCAGATATGGAAGATGGTGGTTTGGTTATTCGTGAGAAAGCTTAACTAGAGATTTTGAGAATAAAAAAGAAGGAGCCAGCTGAAAAACTGGTTCCTTTTTTGTGTTTAGATGACATGACGCTCAAAGGCATCATCTGAGATTCCTTGTTCCAAGATGAGTTTCGCCCATTCTTTAGCAGAGAAGAGGCTGTGGTCTTTGTAGTTTCCGCAAGATTCGATGGTTGTCCCTGGAACATCTTCCCAAGTAGTAGTTTCAGCGATTTCCTTGAGCGAATCCTTGATGACAGCCGCAATTTCAGCGCTGGTATGACGCCCCCACATAATCATGTGGAAACCTGTGCGACAGCCAAATGGTGAACAGTCAATCATACCGTCAATGCGGGTACGGATGAGTTTGGCCAAGAGGTGCTCGATAGTGTGCAGGCCAGCGGTAGGGATAGAGTCTTCATTGGGTTGCACCAAGCGAATATCATAATTGGAGATGATGTCTCCCTTTGGCCCTGTTTCTTCTCCAATCAAGCGAACATAGGGTGCTTTGACAATGGTGTGGTCAAGTTCAAAACTTTCGACAATAACTTCTTTTGACATGGTAAATCCTTTCAGTTTTCTTCTTTCATTATAACATAAAGCTGGCTCCTGAGACAGAGAGAAAACCTCCCCGAGAGTGGAGAGGCTGCAATCTTTATTTACGATACAAGCGGTCGTATTGGTAGTAAGGGTCAAAGGTTACATTGATACCCAATTTGCGAAGGACATTCTTGTCTTCATCTGTCAAGATGATGGTTGAGTGAGCTTCGCTTCCTTTGAGGTTGCCAAGCTCTTCCATAGCGCGAGCAGCATCAGGATTTTCTGTGGCTGTGATAGCAAGAGCAATCAGGATTTCATTTGAATGCAGGCGTGGATTACGGCTACCTAGATGATCGATTTTGAGACCTTGGATTGGCTTGACAAGTTCAGGCTCGATTAGTTTTACTTCCTTAGCGATGTTAGCTGATTTCTTGATGGCGTTGATCAAGGCAGCGGCTGTAGGGCCAAAGAGCTCTGAGTTCTTACCAGTCACGATTTCACCACTTGGCAATTCAAGGGCTAGGGCTGGTCCGCCAGTTTCTTCTGCTTTTTGACGGGCGACGACAGCAACCTTACGGTCTGCAGGTGTGATGCCGAGGTCGTTCATAAGCAACTCAATTTTCTTGACAGCAGCTTCGCCAACTTTTTCAGCTTTAAAATCAAGAACAGTTTGATAGTAGCGACGGATGATTTCTTGTTTAGAAGCTTCGACAGCAGCCCCGTCATCTGTAATAGCGAAACCAACCATGTTGACCCCCATGTCTGTCGGTGAAGCGTATGGAGATTCACCGAGGATACGTTCCAACATGCGCTTGAGCACTGGGAAAATTTCGATATCACGGTTGTAGTTGACAGTGGTTTCTCCATAGGTTTGGAGATGGAAGGGGTCAATCATGTTGACATCGTCAAGGTCAGCTGTGGCAGCCTCGTAGGCCAAGTTAATAGGGTGATGAAGGGGAAGATTCCAAACTGGGAAGGTTTCAAATTTAGCGTAACCAGACTTGATACCATTGATTTGGTCGTGGTACATGTTTGACATACAAGTTGCCAATTTTCCAGAACCAGGACCAGGAGCAGTTACGACAATCAAGTTGCGACGGGTTTTGATGTAGTCGTTTTTTCCCATGCCTTCTGGAGAGATGATGTGGTCCATATCAGTCGGGTATCCTTTGATCGGATAATGAAGATAGGAATCAATCCCGTTTTTATCTAACTGGTTGCGGAAGGCATCTGCAGCGGGTTGGCCAGCGTATTGTGTGATGACAACCGAACCAACAAAAATTCCCAGTTCATTGAATTTGTCAATCAAACGAAGAACTTCTTGGTCATAAGAAATGCCTAGGTCGCCACGTGCTTTGGAATGTTCGATGTTGCTAGCATTAATGGCAATCACAACCTCAACCTGCTCTTTCAATTCTTGCAAGAGCTTGATTTTATTGTCAGGCTCATAACCAGGAAGTACACGAGCAGCGTGGAAATCTTCTAACATTTTGCCACCAAACTCCAAATAGAGCTTGCCATCAAATTGGTTAATGCGCTCCAAAATGTGGTCGCGCTGTAGATTCAGATATTGTTCAGAACTAAAAGCTTGTTTTTTCATTTTTTTACCTCTGACCTCTATTATAATAAAAAATTGGAAGTTAGGAAACTACGGAGCTAAAAAAGAAATCAAAAAGATTAGGCAAACGCTTGCACAAATTTCCGAAAAGCGCTATCATAGATTATAGATTATTAAAATATTGAGGTAAACAGATGCAAGAAAAATGGTGGCACAATGCCGTAGTTTATCAAGTCTATCCTAAGAGCTTTATGGATAGTAACGGAGATGGAATTGGCGATTTGCCAGGAATTACCAGTAAGTTAGACTATCTAGCCAAGTTAGGAATTACAGCGATTTGGCTTTCTCCCGTTTATGACAGTCCTATGGATGATAATGGCTATGATATTTCTGATTATCAAGCGATTGCAGCTATTTTCGGAACCATGGAGGACATGGACCAACTGATTGCGGAAGCTAAGAAGCGTGATATCCGTATCATCATGGACTTGGTGGTCAATCATACCTCAGATGAACATGCTTGGTTTGTCGAAGCCTGTGAAAATCCTGATAGCCCTGAGCGAGATTACTATATCTGGCGTGATGAACCCAATGACCTAGATTCTATCTTTAGCGGATCTGCTTGGGAATACGATGAAAAGTCAGGTCAATACTATCTCCACTTTTTCAGCAAGAAACAGCCTGATCTCAACTGGGAAAATGAAAAACTTCGCCAGAAAATTTATGAAATGATGAACTTCTGGATTGATAAAGGGATTGGCGGCTTCCGCATGGATGTCATTGACATGATTGGCAAAATTCCTGATGAGAAGGTAGTCAATAATGGACCTATGCTCCATCCCTATCTCAAGGAGATGAATCAGGCGACCTTTGGAGATCAGGATCTCTTGACAGTAGGAGAGACTTGGGGAGCAACGCCAGAAATTGCTAAGCTCTACTCGGATCCAAAGGGGCAAGAGTTGTCTATGGTCTTCCAGTTTGAACATATCGGTCTTCAGTATCAGGAAGGTCAGCCTAAATGGCACTATCAAAAAGAGCTGAATATCGCTAAGTTAAAAGAAATCTTCAACAAATGGCAGACAGAGTTAGGAGTTGAGGACGGTTGGAATTCGCTCTTCTGGAACAATCATGACCTCCCTCGTATCGTCTCAATCTGGGGAAATGACCAAGAATACCGCGAAAAATCTGCCAAAGCCTTTGCCATCTTACTTCATCTCATGAGAGGAACTCCTTATATCTACCAAGGTGAGGAGATTGGGATGACCAACTATCCGTTTGAAACACTGGACCAAGTAGAAGATATTGAATCCCTCAACTATGCGCGTGAAGCTCTTGAAAAAGGTGTTCCGATGGAAGAAATCATGGACAGTATCCGTGTCATTGGACGTGACAATGCCCGTACCCCTATGCAATGGGACGAGAGCAAAAACGCTGGTTTCTCAACAGGTCAACCTTGGTTAGCAGTGAATCCAAACTATCAAGCAATCAACGTTCAAGAAGCGCTAGCAAATCCAGATTCTATTTTCTATACTTATCAAAAACTGGTTCAAATCCGTAAGGAGAACAGCTGGCTGATTCGAGCTGACTTTGAATTGCTTGATACGACTGATAAGGTTTTTGCCTATATCCGTAAAGATGGGGACCGTCGTTTCCTAGTTGTGGCTAACTTGTCCAATGAAGAACAAGACTTAACAGTAGAAGGAGACGTCAAGTCGGTCTTGATTGAAAATACCGCAGCTCAAGAAGTCTTTGAAAAACAAATCTTAGCTCCATGGGATGCTTTCTGTGTGGAAATGACTGACTAAAAAGTTAGAGAACCTTGAGCCTTAAAGCTTGAG
>NZ_JBKOTT010000030.1:0-8237 GCF_049737895.1 Streptococcus sp. CL8.13
ATGAATTTTTTCCATAGAGTAGGAACTTCCTCTCTTCTCCGACGACGAGCTCCCCTAGCTGAATGTTTCCCACGAATACTGGTCATCAAAAGAAGGAGTAAAGATGGAATGATTAGAATCAAACGCGAACCGTGAAGAGGTTCTTGAGAAAAAAGTAACAAGGCTAATACAAATAAGAAAGCAAAACTAGCTGGTACTGAAATAACATATAATCTTGATGCCTTTGATTGGAACAAACCTAGAAAAACAAGGAAGAGAGCTCCTAAACCAAAGGTCAACAAACCATAGAATACAACATTATCCATTAGTTGAGGATTGGTGAAGACCTGAAGGGAATCAATTGGATATAAAAGACTTCCTAGAGCTTCTCCAAAACCACCTGAAGCAAGAACATAGTATCCTACTGGGTAAAAGATGAGAGAAAAGCCAAGTGCTGCTGCAAAAAACTGATAAACTCCATGAGCAAAGCGCCCATGTCCAACATTAAAGACAAATAAACCAATTATTACTACTGCAATAAAAAGAAGACTTATAAGAGGCTCTATGAAAAATGATAGGGCCAAGAAAATCCCCAGACGTAGAAATCCCTTGTCATGATTAGGATTTGATAGATAAGCTGCTATGAATGAAAATCCTGCAAACAAGAATGGTAGAGCTAAGATAGTAGCATAGCCTCCTCCAAAACCAAGACCGGATACCAAAATATAAAATATGGTTAGGAGTTGTTTGGCTTGCTCCCTTTGTCCCGTCAGATAGTCGGTTGAAGAAAAGAGGAAATAACCTCCTCCTAAGAGGGCTAGCCATTCTACCAAGGCAAAAAGGATACCTCCTTGGGTGATGTAAAGTAGTAAATAATAAAGTAGACCTTGACTAGCATAATAGCTACTGTAGAGCTGTCCTCCCTGATGTAAAGCCCACCCAATATACAAATCCTGCGCCTGAGAAGGACTTACCATATCTAAAAGTAAAGGTATCACCACAGAAAAAACCGTTGCAATCGTACTTCCAATGATGAGTCTGAAAAACGGGAAAGCTACCTGTTCTTCTTTTTCTACATGAGATCCAAGGTTCCTATCCAATCTATTTTCAATTTCATTACTCTGTATCGTTTCGGATACTTCTTCGATTCTGCCATATACAGCCATGTCGTTTCTCCTATTCAATTTATCTGTCTTAGTATATCAAAAAGACCTAGAATTGTCAGCTTGCGATGGCTGTTTGAGTGATTTTTTGCATAGTTTCACAAAGGTTTCAATTTCCCGAAATCGATGTAAATTCGTCTGTTTAAATGTTATGATATAATCCAATTCTTTCTGAGTCAGCATCGTTCCTCCTATATCTTCTTATTCGTAAAAAGCAAGAAAAAGAGGACTCAGTCATTTCCTAAGTCCTAGATTTCTTATAAGATAGGGGCGAATAACTGGGCAATTTCCTTAATCAATTTTTGATACCAGCTATTTTTTATCGTATGAGGGAAAATTTCTTGAGATACTGAAAAAATCTCCTGAAAATCTTTTTGAATCTCTGTGATTGATGCCGTTTTATATAGCAAAACTGCATCTTCATAGTGATGAAGCAAACTTCTATAATCTAAATTAATTGTTCCAACTGCAGCAAAGTCCTTATCCACTAGGATTTGTTTACTGTGGATAAAGCCTGGACTATACTCAAAAATCCTTACTCCTGCTGACAACAAATCCGGATAGGCCCCTCTTGTTATGAGCTGGATTAATTTTTTATCCGGAATGAAAGGAGTCACGATGCGGACATCAACACCTCTCATGGCTGCATTTTTAATACTCTCAGTTAAATCATAGTCAATAATCAAATAGGGGGTTGTGATATAGACTGAATCAGTAGCCTGATTAATCAAACTTTGATAAACTTTTTTCCCTACCTGAGTACGGAAGATGGGCTTGGGTCCACTACCGTAAGGAATGCAGAGCCCTTGGCCAGAACAAGGCTGATTTTCCAAGTGATACTGGTCAAAATCGCTGATTTCCCCACGATTAATGTACCAAGTCATCAAAAAGAGACGGGTGAGAGCCTTGACACCAGGGCCATCTAAGCGAATCCCACTGTCCTTCCAGTAGCCAAAACGTTCTACATGGTTGATGTACTCATCAG
Organism: Streptococcus sp. CL8.13; assembly: GCF_049737895.1. Next base: position 2,128 of record NZ_JBKOTT010000030.1, read on the forward strand.
CTAAGTTAATCCCTCCTGTATAAGCTACCTGACCATCTATGACCAGAATTTTACGATGGTCACGATTGTTGTAAGCCACCGTCAAGCGAGGAACCACCTTGTTAAATTTATGGGCTTCAATTCCTCGACTACGAAGCTGAATAGTATAGTCTCCAGGTAAAGTCGCCATACAGCCGATATCATCATAGAGCATCTTGACCTCTACACCCTGAGCGGCCTTTTGCTCTAGTATATCTAGTATGCTATTCCACATCAGACCTTCTTCGACAATATAGTACTCTAGAAATATAAATTTCTCAGCTTTCTTGAGGTCTTCCAACATATGTTGCCACATGCTTTCACCCGAAGAAAAGAATTGTGAATCTGTTCGATCATAGACATCGGCATTGCTATCCATACTTAGCAAAGATTTGATAACTCCGTAAGCCGCCTTATCATCTTCCTTCAATTTCTGGCGGAGAGCTTTACTGTTATCCTCCCGAAAATGCATGGAACCAAGTTTGTCCAACTGCTTGATTTCTTTTTTGGACAATCGCCTTTCACCAAACATCAGATAGAGCAAGGGGCCGATGACAGGAACAAAAGTTACCACTAACCACATTACTTTACTTTCAGGCGCCATTGAACGATTGACAATTGCGACAATAGTCGCCATACTCATAAAAATTAAGACAATTACCCATAGAATAGGGGCCATACTCCCTAAATAGAGAAAGAAACCAAAAACAAGACAAAGTTCAAGTAGCATAATCGAAAGACTAAAGCCATACTTGGACATCAATAATTGAAATTTTCTATATTTCATATCCCCTCCTTGATATTTTGATACTCAATGAAAAGCAAAGAGCAAACTAGGAAGCTAGTCGCAGGTTGCTCAAAACACTGTTTTGAGGTTGCAGATGGAAGCTGACGTGGTTTGAAGAGATTTTCGAAGAGTATGAATGCTAAAAACAGGTAATTAATACTAGTATAACGCAGGTATTCGGTAGAAGGCAAGTATTTATAATCATTTTTCTGAGTAAAAGCAAAAGAGACTGACAAAACCAGTCTCCTTCCAGTCTATTTTGATAAAACAATGCGATCAGACGCTTCTCTATCCCTATCGTCAATAATCATCTGATTGCCATTAATTGCATAAATCTTGGCATCATCCCCAATAATCATGCGTTGATTAGCGGCATCGAAGCTAACCTGCTTGATTTCTTGATCTCCGTCAGTTTCTACCTGTGTCCATGTACCAGTTGTTCCAGTTACCACTAAAGTGATACGGTCTCCTTCGTCCTGACCAGTATAAGTTCCATCAATATTGGTTGGTTGAGCCTCAGGCGTATTTTGTGAAGAACTTGTCGCTGCCTGGTTTGTATTTTCTGTAGAAGATGAAGCAGCAGGTTGTGATTGCTGAGTTTGTTGTGTTTGCGATTGAGCTACTGGTTGTTGAACTTGTTGAGCTCTTTGTGAACAAGCTACTAAGAGACTAAGACTTGCTAAAGAAGCAAGAGAAAGTGTGAATCTTTTTAATTTCATGATGAATTTCCTTTCTGCTACCAATGTAGAGAATGTTTCTTCTAACTGATAGTTCCCCTAGTATAACAAGTTCAAAAAAGGAGGTCAATTTATCTGCTCATGGGTCAGTAGGTGGCTCCGTACTTCTGAGATAAAATAGAGAGATCCTGTAACAAACAACAAATCCTGGGTATCGGCTCTTTCTTCGAAACTGCTGATAAATTCGCGATAAGAAGGAATTACATCGTAACCTGTTATATCTGTCTCATCTAAAGAACCCTGATAGTCAAAGCCGGTCACCTTGAGTTCCACCTGAGGCAAATTTTCAGTCAGATAAGCCAACATCCCTTGATAATCCTTCCTTTTCAAGGCTCCAAATAGGATTTGAGGACGATATCCTTCCTGCTCTTTTTCTTTAGTAAATTCAACCAAGCGAGTCAAGGCAGGGAGGTTATGAGCACCGTCCAAGTAAATTTGAGGACGAATACGCTCCAAACGCCCAGCCCAATGGGTCTTCTCCAAAGCCTGTCTTACAACCTGTTCATCAACAGCTTCCTTTCCTTCTCTCATAAAGAGAAGAAACGTTTGTAGCGCCAAGGCCGCATTTTCCTGCTGATAAGCTCCTTCCAAGCCTATTTTCAACTGTGAAAGGTTAGCCAAAGAGCTTGAAAAATCCCCATTCAGCATTGAAAAATCCTGACCTGCCTGATAAAGGTCAACAGCTAAAGATTCTGCTTTTTTCTGACAAACAAGCCTAGCTTCTGAAGGCAACTTAGCAATCACTGCCTTTTTACCAGCCTTAAAAATACCAGCTTTCTGCTCTGCAATTGCTGCTATACTGTCACCCAGAGTCTCCTGATGATCAAGTCCGATGGAAGTGATGACAGCAATCTCTCCAGTTACCACATTGGTCGTGTCTAGTAAACCACCAATTCCCACTTCTAGTAAAAGCAAATCCACCGCTTGCTCTCTAAAATAAAGAAAAGCAATCAAGGTCAGCAATTCAAAAAAAGACAACTGGTCATGGGTTTGCAGGAGCGTTTTCTCCATCTCCTTGACCTTATTAGCCAAACGGATGAAGTCTGCATCAGCTATTGGTTGCCCGTTAATGCAGATTCGATCATTGATAGAGACGATATGAGGGGAGGTGAAAGTCGCAACTTTTTTGCCATGCCCCATAAATAACTCCCTCATAAAAGCAATGGTAGATCCTTTTCCATTAGTTCCTGTTACGTGGATAATAGGATAAGACTTCTCGGGATTCCCCAACAAATCCACCGCTTGTTGCATTCGGCCCAAGCCTGATCGAAAATTCAAACCAATCCGACTATGGAGCCATTCTTCTACTTCAAACATATACATCTCCTTAATTACAGGTTCAATCAACTGCCTCAATAAAGTCTCATAACTAACAAAAACGAGGCCAGGATTTTCGTCCCGACCTCTCACCTGGTTAGCTAATAACTAGCTACTATGAATATTAACTTGGGGTAAAAACATCCCCCGGACTTACCAGCTCTCTCTTGTTACAAAGAGCTGGGCTAAAAACATCCACTGGATGTTTTTACTCCTCCATAAAGCTGTTGAAGACTTCTTCAATCATGTTCCATTCGTCTTCCGAGTCTTCTGGGATTGGTTGCAATTCGCCTTCTGTTCCATCTTCGTTTTCGATGAATGAGTAAGCTTGGATTTCAACTTGTCCGTCTTCGTCTTCTTCTGCGTTAACTGGTACTAGAAGAACATAGTTTTTACCAAATTCTTCTTTTCCATCAATCGTCAAAAGGATTTCAAACAAGGTTTCATTTCCTTGCTCATCTACTAGTGTGATTAATTCACGTTCTTCGTGGTCGTGGTTATGATCGTGTGACATAGCCTCTCCTTTGTATTAAAATTTTCTATCTAAATAATTTTGTAAAATCAGCTGAGCTGCTAACTTATCAATGACTTTCTTGCGCTTGTTACGGCTAATATCTGCTTGCTCAATCAACATGCGCTCTGCGGCGACTGTTGTCAAGCGTTCATCTTGATAGTCTACTGGTAAATCAAAAAGCTCTTCTAACTTTGCTCCGTAGGCTTGACTAGCTTCCACACGCGGTCCACTTGTATTGTTCATGTTTTTAGGCAAGCCCACTACAAATCGTTCCACCTTGTAAGTATCAACCAACTCTTTAACGCGGTCAAAACCAAATTGACCTTGCTCCTCATTGATTTGGATGATTTCAAGTCCTTGAGCTGTAAAACCAAGCGGATCGCTAATAGCCACCCCTACCGTTTTTGAACCGACGTCCAATCCCATAATTCTCATAGGTTATAGATCGACTCCTTGTCCTTTAAGGTAGTAGCGGACCAATTCCTCAACGATTTCATCACGCTCATACTTACGGATTTGATTTCGTGCATTATTATAACGAGGAACGTAGGCAGGGTCTCCACTCAATACGTAACCTACGATTTGGTTGATTGGGTTGTAGCCCTTATCGTTCAACGAAGCATAAACATCAGTCAGAGTTTCGCTAATTTCTTTTTTATTGGAATCGTCCAATTTAAAACGTACTGTTTCTTCAGTAAATCCCATTCTAACACCCTCTTTCCTTAGAATAGTACCATTATAGCATAATTCCTTACGTTCTACAATTCAGGTAGTCTATTTATTTGGATTTTCTATTGTTCTGTCGCGCCATTTGCCAATCTGTCTGAAATATATTTGCTTGGTTCATTCTTCAAGAGACTTTCTAAACCAATGTTCTTCAAATATTCTAACTGAGAAGCCTTCTTGACATCCAAAACTTGAAAATCAAAACTAGTCGTTGTTTGAAGTTCGGTTGCACTCAATAGTTTAGTTTCAAGCTTAAATCCTGCTAATTTACGAGCTTCTATGATGGCCTCATCCTTCTCCTCTGCCTCGAGAAGAGCTTTTTGAGTTTCTTCCACTCCATGTTGGTCAATATAAGTTTTCAACTCATCAGAGACTGGACGCTTTTGTTGAATCGTTAAGCTCAAAAAAGTCTTGTCCTTGTATGTAATGGTTTGGGTTTGCTGACTACCATCATCTGACTTGGGCAAGACCAAAGTCTTGGTCACAACTGTATTCTTCTCGGCATTTTCAATAACTGGCAATGCCGACTGAAGCGTATCCTTTTCTGTTTTTGTAGCTGTTCCAGTTTCTTTTTTCTGTCCGCAACCAACCAGGACAAAAAGGAAAGCTAGACTAACAAGAGCTATTTTTTTCATTTCTTTCTTCTTTCTTTTTGAGATTAATACTCAATGAAAATCAAAGAGCAAACTAGGAAACTAGCCGCAGGCTGCTCAAAGCACTGCTTTGAGGTTGCAGATAAAACTGACGAAGTCAGCTCAAAACACTGTTTTGAGGTTGTGGATAGAACTGACGAAGTCAGTAACCATACCTACGGCAAGGCGATGTTGACGCGGTTTGAAGAGATTTTTGAAGAGTACAAAATAGAATAAGACTGGGAGTTGCTCCCAGCCTTGATGTTTATAGAGCTGCACGCAAACGTGCTTCTGCATTTTCTACATTACGGACAGAGCGTGGTAGGAAGGCACGAATATCGTCTTCCTTATAGCCAACTTGCAGGCGTTTTTCATCCACAAGGATTGGGCTCTTTAAAATTCTCGGTGTTTCCATAATCAGATTGAGGACTTCATTGACACTCAAATCTTCAATATCCACTCCAAGGGCTTTGGCATAGCGATTTTTAGACGAAACGATGCTGGCTATTCCGTTATCTGTTTTTGTCAGAATATCCAGTAATTCTTCTCTCGTAATTCCTTCTTTACCAAGGTTTTGTTCTTTATAACTTAACTGGTGGGCATTGAGCCAGGTTTTTGCTTTTTTACAGCTAGTACAACTTGAGACTGTATAAATTTTAATCATGTACCTACCCCTTTCGCTACATGTTACTATCAGTTTAGTCTATTATACCATAAAAAACATCCGACTTGCGACCTATTTTTAAATTTTTTTGACTTTTTTCGTCATTTTCGTACTTTTTTCTTGACAAAATGAAATTTACAGCCATTCTTGATATTTCTTGATATAGATTTTTTTCACAATTGTCACGCTAATCATATACAAAATAATGATGAAAAGTAAAAAGATGAAATAAATCGGTTTTAAAGGAGTTAGATGAAGTAGGATTGCGAGTGGACTGTAGGGAAGGAAGGTCACAAAGGCTGCAGCCAATAAGGTTGTCACAAGGACTAGCCAAGCTGGACGACTTTGTAAAAAGGGAATTTTAGCTGAACGCAGCATATGGATAACCATGGTCTGTGACCACATGGACTCGATAAACCAACCTGTCTGAAACAAGACAATAAAACCTACGGCAGACTCTGCCCCATGAACATAAGCTTGACCTGTTGCCATGGGTACAATGATAAAATAAAGCAAACTGAAGGTCAAAATATCAAAGGCAGAAGAGATAGGTCCCATCCAAATCATGAAACGTGTGATGGACTTAGCTTCCCAGGTATGCGGATTTCTCAAAAAATCTTTATCCACCTTGTCAAAAGGCAAGGCAATACAAGACAAATCATAGACTAGATTTAGGATAATCAAATGGACTGGTGCCATTGGTAAAAATGGCAAA
>NZ_JBKOTT010000031.1:0-8199 GCF_049737895.1 Streptococcus sp. CL8.13
CTTTCAAAAACCAGTAGCAGAGTTTGTAGTAGGACGTAGAAGGATTCGATTCCCAAAATACTAGGAGTCAGGAAACGATTTTCCGTCAGGGTTTGAAAACTAATGGTCGAAATCCCAGTCGCGATAGCTACCAAGAGATAAACGACAATTTTTTGGGAACGCAATTTCCAAGCAAAGGCTGACAAGTGAGTGATGGGCCAAAAGTAGAGAAGACAAGCTCCGATGGCGAGAATAATGAGAAGGCAGAAGAGTTTGGTATGTTTGCTTTTAAACTGCATCTTTTCGTCCCCCTCTCCATAGAAGTAGGATAAAGACGAGGCTACCAATGATTCCTAGTAGAAGACTGACAGACAACTCATAGGGTCGAATCAGAACTCGGGATAGGATATCGCAAGCCAGAACTAGATTGGCTCCAACCAGTGCGACGATAAGTTTGGTCTGACTTAGATTATCTCCATAACGCTTGCGAACAAGATTGGGAACAATAACTCCGAGAAAAGGTAAGCCACCCACGGTAATCATGGTGACACTAGTCGTTAGAGCAACCAGAAAGAGAGCCAGTTTTTCAAGTAGGGAGTAAGAAATCCCCAAACTCTCACTGGCTTCCTTGCCCAGATTCATGATGGTAAAAGTTTGGGATAATTTCCAAACGGCTATCAGGATGATGAGGCCTAAAAAGAGCCATTCATACTGATGATTCTGAATCATGGAGAAGGAGCCCTGGGTCCAAGCTGTCATACTCTGAACCAGATTGAAACGGTAGGCGATAACTTCTGTCACAGAACCGATAATCCCGCTATAGATGATCCCAATCAGAGGCAACATCCACCTTTCCTTTATAGAAAAAATAGTCATGAAGGCTAGGAAGAAGAGGGTGAATGTGATGGATGAAACAAAAGCGAAGAGCATCTTTTGGGTCAGACTAGCCGACGGAAAGACAAAGAGGCTCAGCACCATTCCCAGTTTGGCAGCTTCAGTCGTTCCAACTGTGCTTGGAGCAGCAAACTGATTTTGAGTGATAGTCTGCATGAGAAGTCCTGCCATACTCATACTAGAGGCGGTCAGGAGAATGCTGATGGTTCTTGGGAGACGCGATTCTTGAAAGAGAAGCCAAGTTTCATGATCCAGTGCAAAGAGTTTTCCCCATGAAAAATCACTGGTTCCAATGCTAATGGAGAGAAAGACTAGGAGTAGAAGTAAGCCAATTAAATAATGAGAAAGTTTCATACCCCGTCCTTTCATGTGGATTTGGTATCGAAAGATACCTGCGGATATTACTGTAACACGATTTCTTTAATCTGTCAATAAATTTTCTGACAATTTAATAAATAAAGCAAGGAGAGAGCGCCAAGGCTTTCTCCTTTGTTATCCTATTCCAAAATGTTTTTGCCTTCTTTAACACGCCAACGATAATCTGATAAAATAATATCTTCGAGGGAGTAGCTAGCCTTCCAATCAAGATATTTTTTAGCTTTTGATGCGTCTGCTAGGACGCTGGCTGGGTCACCAGCACGGCGAGCAACAATTTCGTGTGGTATTTTTTGATTCAGTAATTCTTCAGCAGTTTTAAAGATTTCTTTGACGGTATAGCCTTTTTCAGTTCCTAAGTTAAAGATTTGAGAAGAACTGTCTTCTTGAAATAGGTAGTTCATTCCTTTAACATGAGCCTGTGCAAGGTCCAAGACATGAATGTAATCCCGAATACATGAACCATCACGTGTATCATAGTCATCTCCAAATATTTTCAGGCTATCATTTTGTCCCAATGCGGTCTTGTTGATGTTGGGAATGATATGAGTTGGATTTTTCACTCGCAGACCGTTTGAAGCATCCATTTCAGCTCCAGCAACATTAAAGTAACGGAAAATGACATATTTCCAATCGTAGCGATTGGCCATCCAGTAAATCATTCGTTCACCCATCAGTTTTGTTTCTGCATAAGGATTGACAGGGTCGAGCAGGGTATCTTCAGTAGCTGGCTTGTCAATACAGTTATTACCATAGAGGGAAGCAGTTGAAGAGAACATGATTTTTTGAATACCAACTTCAGATAAGACTTTTAGAACTTGGTTCATACCCGCAACATTGGCAGTGAAGTATTTACTTGGATTTTCAATACTTTCGCTCACAACAATTTCACCCGCACAATGCAGAACAGCGTCAATCTTGTTTTCTTCCAAGTAAGTTTTTAAGGCATTAGCATCATAAACATCCAGTTGTTTAAAGCTAGCACGACTATCTACAGCCGCTCGATTTCCTGTAGAGAGATTATCTAGAACATGTACCTGATAGCCAGCATTTAAAAGAGCTTTAACGGTATGGGAGCCAATGTAGCCAGCTCCACCTGTAACAAGAATTGTTTTGGTCATGATTTTTTCCTTTTTCTAGTTTTGTACTATTTTAAAGAAATAAGAAGGCAAAGTCAACTATTTTCTGCAAATTTCATGAAAAACTAAACAAATATATCATTGAATTATTTTTTTGTTTGGGAATTAATAGTTTGATTGGTCTTGGAATAGTTCTTAGATTTCACCTCACATGCAAGAAAATACAAGCTTTTTCTAAGATACAGTAAGACTAAGATACTAATTTAGAAATCCACCTTCCCGCTATCCTTCTCCTATAAAAAGTGGTAAAATGGATGAAAGAAAGAAGGAACTGAAATGACAACATTATTTTCAAAAATCAAAGAAGTAACAGAACTTGCTGCGATCTCAGGTCATGAAGCACCTGTCCGTGCTTATCTTCGTGAAAAGTTGACACCGCACGTGGATGAAGTGGTGACAGATGGCTTGGGTGGTATTTTTGGTATCAAACATTCAGAAGCTGCAGATGCACCGCGCGTCTTGGTTGCTTCTCACATGGATGAAGTTGGTTTTATGGTCAGCGAAATCAAGCCAGACGGTACCTTTCGTGTGGTAGAAATCGGTGGATGGAATCCTATGGTGGTTAGCAGCCAACGTTTCAAACTCTTGACTCGTGACGGTCGTGAAATTCCTGTGATTTCAGGTTCTGTTCCGCCACATTTGACTCGTGGTAAGGGCGGACCAACCATGCCAGCTATTGCAGATATCGTCTTTGATGGCGGTTTTGCGGATAAGGCTGAGGCAGAAAGCTTTGGCATCCGTCCTGGCGACACCATTGTACCAGATAGTTCTGCAATCTTAACAGCCAATGAAAAAAATATCATATCAAAAGCTTGGGACAACCGCTACGGTGTTCTTATGGTGAGCGAGTTGGCGGAAGCTCTGTCAGGTCAAAAACTGGGAAATGAACTCTATCTTGGCTCTAACGTTCAAGAAGAAGTTGGTCTCCGCGGTGCTCATACATCTACAACCAAGTTTGACCCAGAAGTATTCCTAGCAGTTGATTGCTCACCTGCTGGTGATGTTTATGGTGGCCAAGGCAAGATTGGAGATGGAACCTTGATTCGTTTCTACGATCCAGGTCACTTGCTTCTCCCAGGAATGAAGGATTTCCTTTTGACAACGGCTGAAGAAGCTGGTATCAAGTACCAATACTACTGTGGTAAAGGCGGAACAGACGCTGGCGCAGCTCATCTGAAAAATGGTGGTGTCCCATCTACAACAATCGGTGTTTGCGCTCGTTATATCCATTCTCATCAAACCCTCTACGCTATGGATGACTTCTTAGAAGCTCAAGCTTTCTTGCAAGCCTTGGTGAAAAAATTGGATCGTTCAACGGTTGATTTGATTAAAAATTATTAAACCATAAGGGAGGTGGTAGGGATGGTAGAACCAAACCTAGAAAGCCTTATAAAAGATCTTTACAATCATGCTCGACATGATTTGAGTAAAGATTTAGTTGCTGCTCTCCTAGAGACTGCTAAAAAACTGCCTACTACAAATGAGCAATTGCTGGCAGTTCGTCTCTCAGGCCTGGTCAATCGTGAATTGCTCCTAAATCCCAAACATCCGGCACCTGAGTTAATCAACTTAGCTCGTTTTATCAAAAGAGAAGAAGCAAAGTACAGAGGAACTGCGGCTTCTGCGCTTATGTACGGGGAGCTCTTTAAAATGCTTTGATTCCATTGTGAATCAAAGCATTTTTCTATATGTTAGAAAAGCAATTCTTGGTTAGGAAAAGAAAAAAGCCATCCTATTTAGGATAGCTTCTTGGTACTTAGATTTGTTCAGCAATGACCTTTTCAGCTAAATTCATAGCATGGTCAGACACACGAGTATAGTGGGAAATGATGTCGATAAAGTTGACTCCAGCTTGTGTTGAACACTCACCCTTGTTGAGGCGTTTGATGTGGGTCTTTCTGAGAACACGTTCCATGTTGTTGATTTCTTTATGGCGTTCAATCAGACTTTGCGCTTTTTCAGTATCATTGTTTTCCACACTATCAAGGGCATCCTTGATAAAGCCAGTGGTTTTTTGATAGATATCAGATAATTCCTGCAAAGCAGCTTCAGAAAACTCAACATTTTTACGTTGAAGGTAGTCAGTCAGATTGATTAGGGCCTCTGCGTGGTCCCCAATCCGTTCCAAATCACGGGAGGAATCCAGGATGTTGGTCAGCACTTCACTTTCTTTCTGGCTAAGGGCTTCACTTGAAAGAGTAATGAGGTAACGAGTCAATTTTTCATCAATGGTATTGATGGCTTCTTCTGTCTTGTGGCCTTTTTCAGCAACCTTTTCATTGAGGTCAATGATGTAGTTGTATGAAAGGTCAAAGGCTTTAGAAGCGTAATTTCCTAAGTGAAGGAGTTCTTTTTTCGCATTTCCGAGAGCGATTGATGGAGCTTGTTTAATCAAATGCTCATCAAGATAAAGTGGCTCGTACTTGACAACTTCATCTTCACCAGGGATGAGCTTGGTTACAAAGTAGGCCAAGGCTCCGATGAATGGAAATTGGATAATAGTATTTGTGATATTAAAGGTTCCGTGGGCGAAGGCAATGGTCATTTCTGGAGCCAGATTGAGTGTAGATTCAAACCATTGAATCAAGCCAGTGAAAGGTACAAGGAAGACAATACAGATAACCGTACCAATCACGTTAAAGGCGACATGGGCACCAGCAACACGTTTGGCAGCGATATTAGCTCCAAGAGAAGCAATAATAGCTGTAATGGTCGTTCCGATATTATCACCAAACAAGACTGGTAGGGCACCTTGTAGATCAATCAAACCACTTGCGTAAAGATTCTGTAGGATACCGATAGTTGCGGAAGAAGCTTGAATGAGTAGGGTTAGTCCAGTTCCGACAAAGACACCTAGAATAGGACTCTTGCTTAGTTCAACCATATAGTCTCTAAAGACTTGCAGGTCTTTTAGAGGTTCCATTGCACCGCTCATAAGATTGAGAGCGAAGAAGATACCACCTACACCAAAAATGATACGTCCGATGTTATTGATAGAGCGATTCTTGGTGAAGAAGAGACAAATCGCTCCGATGAAAAGCATTGGTAAGGCATAATCTCCTAGCTTAAAACCGATGATAAAGGATGTAACGGTAGTTCCAATATTGGCACCCATGACAATACCGATAGCTTGACGCAAGGTCAAAAGTCCTGCGCTGACTAGCCCCACTGTAATGACTGTGACACCAGAACTTGACTGAATTAGCGCCGTCATACCGATACCAACTAGCACACCGAAGAACGGATTGCTGGTATATTTGTCAATGTAAAACCGAAGGCGATCTCCAGCAGCTTGTTGCAAACCGTCTCCCATGGTCTTGATACTATATAAGAATAGTCCCAGACCACCTAAAAAGTGAAATAAAATTTCCTGCCAATTAATGGACATTTCTTTTTCCTCCGAAAAATAATAACGGAATTTCTCCTATTCTATTTTAAAGGATAAAAGTAAATCTAACAAGTGTTAAGCTAAGATTTTAGAAAGAAAATTCGTTAGAAAAAGCAAAAATAATATACTCTAGGATGTCACAAAGATTAAATATCGAAAAATCTTGTGAAATCTTTCCTTATATTTCCAAAGTGTGATATAATAGTTTCGAATAAAATAAATAAAGGGGTTTTTGTAACATGGCAAAACTTACTGTTAAAGACGTTGACTTGAAAGGTAAAAAAGTCCTCGTTCGTGTTGACTTCAACGTACCATTGAAAGATGGCGTAATCACTAACGACAACCGTATCACAGCAGCTCTTCCAACTATTAAGTACATCATCGAACAAGGTGGACGTGCAATTCTTTTCTCTCACCTTGGACGTGTGAAAGAAGAAGCTGATAAAGCTGGTAAATCACTTGCTCCTGTAGCAGCAGACTTGGCAGCTAAATTGGGCCAAGACGTTGTTTTCCCAGGTGTCACTCGTGGTGCTGAATTGGAAGCAGCTATCAACGCTCTTGAAGATGGACAAGTTCTCTTGGTTGAAAACACTCGTTACGAAGATGTTGACGGCAAGAAAGAATCTAAAAACGATCCTGAACTTGGTAAATACTGGGCATCACTTGGAGATGGTATCTTCGTAAACGATGCATTCGGTACAGCTCACCGTGCACACGCATCTAACGTTGGTATCTCAGCAAACGTTGAAAAAGCAGTTGCTGGTTTCCTTCTTGAAAACGAAATTGCCTACATCCAAGAAGCAGTTGAAACTCCAGAACGTCCATTCGTGGCTATCCTTGGTGGTTCAAAAGTTTCAGACAAGATCGGTGTTATCGAAAACTTGCTTGAAAAAGCTGATAAAGTCCTTATCGGTGGTGGTATGACTTACACATTCTACAAAGCACAAGGTATCGAAATTGGTAACTCACTTGTAGAAGAAGACAAATTGGATGTTGCAAAAGCTCTTCTTGAAAAAGCAAACGGTAAATTGATCTTGCCAGTTGACTCAAAAGAAGCTAACGCATTTGCTGGTTACACTGAAATGCGTGACACTGAAGGTGAAGCAGTTTCTGAAGGCTTCCTTGGTCTTGACATCGGTCCAAAATCTATCGCTAAATTTGACGAAGCTTTGACTGGTGCCAAAACAGTTGTATGGAACGGACCTATGGGTGTATTCGAAAACCCAGACTTCCAAGCTGGAACAATCGGTGTGATGGACGCTATCGTGAAACAACCAGGCGTTAAATCAATCATCGGTGGTGGTGACTCAGCTGCCGCAGCGATTAACCTTGGCCGTGCAGATAAATTCTCATGGATCTCTACTGGTGGTGGAGCATCAATGGAACTTCTCGAAGGTAAAGTTCTTCCAGGACTTGCAGCCTTGACAGAAAAATAAGATTTTATAAACAATCAAAGAAGAGAGGAATGAAAGTTCCTCTTTTCTTTTGCTTAAAATAAAAACGCTTCCTCTCAACTATTACTCATAAAAATCACCGATTTATGATAAAATGGAAATAGAAAGTTGAGATTATGAGTTATTTTAAAAAATATAAATTCGATAAATCCCAGTTCAAACTTGGTATGCGAACCTTTAAAACAGGTATTGCTGTTTTTCTAGTTCTCTTGATTTTTGGCTTTTTTGGCTGGAAAGGTCTTCAAATTGGTGCTTTGACAGCCGTTTTTAGCCTGAGGGAGAGTTTTGATAAGAGTGTCCATTTTGGGACTTCGCGTATTCTAGGAAATAGTATCGGTGGCCTCTATGCCCTCCTCTTCTTCCTATTAAATACCTTTTTCCACGAGGCTTTTTGGGTGACCTTGGTTGTTGTTCCAATCTGCACCATGTTAACCATTATGACAAATGTAGCCATGAATAACAAAGCAGGGGTTATTGGTGGTGTAGCGGCTATGTTAATCATTACCCTATCGATTCCGAGTGGTGAAACGATTTTGTACGTGTTTGCGCGTGTATCAGAAACTTTCATGGGAGTTTTTGTCGCAATTCTCGTAAATTATGATATTGACCGCATTCGTCTCTTTTTTGAGAAAAAAGAAAAATAATGTTACATTTTATAACATTATCAATTGACGTTTGTCTTTTTTTAGACTATAATAGACAGAAAGAAGGAAATTGTAAATGAAGGAAAAAGAATTTCGCCGAAATATGGCTGTTTTTCCTATCGGCAGTGTTATGAAGTTGACCGATTTATCGGCGCGTCAGATTCGTTATTATGAAGATCAAGAGTTGATTAAGCCTGATCGAAACGAAGGAAATCGTCGCATGTATTCCTTGAATGACATGGATCGTCTGCTTGAAATCAAAGATTATATCTCTGAAGGTTATAATATTGCTGCCATTAAGAAAAAATATGCTGAACGTGAAGCGA
>NZ_JBKOTT010000032.1:0-8155 GCF_049737895.1 Streptococcus sp. CL8.13
ATAAAATATAGTTTTAGTAATTCTTTATGAAACATTTTACTTCACTCTTTTGAATTCCTTTACATCTTCATCTGTAATCTCATATAAGGCATTTATAAATTCAACTTTAAATGTTCCAGGAAGATGTCCATTGGGACGTTTTTCTGCCATTTCTCCAGCGATATTGTAAACCAACATTGCTGTTTCTAATGATTTCAATTCTTGACCTTTTTCTAGTCCGATAAAGCTTGCTACTACAGCACCTAATAAACATCCTGTCCCAATAACTTTTGGCATCATGGCACTACCATTATGAATCGTTACCACTTCTCCATTTACCGCAATAGCATCCACTTCACCTGTTACTACTATTGGAATATTGAACTTCTCATTTGCTGCTAGAGCAATTTCATCAATATTATCTACTCCCGCACTGTCTACTCCTTTAGATACCACATTTATCCCTACTAAAGAGGCAATCTCTCCAGCATTTCCTCTAATCGCTGCTAGTTTATAATTGTTGATTAGATCATCTGCTACTTTTTTTCTATACTCTCCTGCCCCACAAGCCACAGGATCTAACACTGCAGGTACATTATATTTTTCAGCAATTTTCAGAGCAGCTTGGTATAATTTCCAATTTTCATCTGTCAATGTGCCTATGTTTATTAATAAACCTCCAGCATACTTTAATAAGTCCTCTAAATCTGCTGGAAACTCACTCATGGCTGGTGATGCACCTAGTGCTACTAATCCATTTGCTGTGAAATTTTTTACTACATCATTGGTTATACAAATGACTAATGGTGCTTTTTCTTTTAATAATTTTAAACTTGTCATATTGAAATCCTTCCTTTTCACTTTATACGATCTACTGATTTCGATTTATCTCTATCTTTCGTTAAGAAATTTTTTTCATTTACATTGAATGATTTACCTCATCAAATTTGTAAATATTCTAAACCTTCTCTAGGCGTCATAACCAATATCAAAAAAGGCTAATTCCAAAGCAACTGCTTGATTCCAGCGTTCCTGAAGTTCTGTCAAATCTTCTCTACCTTTTCCGACACGATTAAGTTCGTCAACCAGAAATTGAACCCACTCTGCAAAGAAAGGACCTCTGTGGAGATTGATCCATTCCGAATGAATATAGGATTCAGGTAGAGCCAAATCTTTAGAACCCCAGTCTAAATAGAGACCTTCTGCAATGACCAGCATGACCAAAAGATGGGCATAGTCTGATGATGACACAGCAGAATACATAAGCTCCTGAAAGGCTTTTGTTACAGGATGCAAGGTCACTTCCAGATAGTCATTCTCAGATACTTTTAACTCTTTGAAAGCCTTTTGGAAATAACCGTCTTCGTCTGCTTCAAGAAAACCTAGTTGCTTGGCAAAACGAAGCTTGGATTCAAGCTGGTCAGCGTGGGCTACACAAGCACCCAACATGGATAAGAAGGCATCAAAGAAGTGATAATCTTGAATTAGGTAGTCTTTTAAGACCTTATTCTCAAGTGTCCCCGCAAAAAGTTCCTTAACAAAACGATGATTGATTGCAGCCTGCCAATCCTTCTGACTGCTTTTTAATAATTCTCCAACAGTCAAACCTGGCTCAAATGCATAGTCTTGTGTTTCCATATTTACTTTTCCTCTCTTTACTCGTTCGTAATCAACAACATACCAAGAAAATCCTAGTTTTACTTGACCTTTTTAAAGAAAATCAAGGGCGTTCAAGCAGAGCTACCTAAATGATTGGCCTCAAAGCTGTCAGTCATTAATGAACAAAAAAAACTCCAATTACATATAGGAACTGGAGTTTAGCTTACAAGATTAGACCGTTCATTTCGACATACGAAAAAACGTTTCACATTTCCCTTCGCCAGTCTTAACTGTATCAGGTTCAATGGGTATCATCTCAGCCTAAAGCACCCCAAATGTCTTTATTATTTATTACTGCACCAGTATAGCAAAAAATTAAATCCCTAGCAAGATATTTGACTGAAAAATATATTTATATAGTTTTCAATAGCGATTTATTCTTCCTATAGACGAAGAAAAACCTCCACATTCAGTGGAGGCAATCTTTTTATCAATACAATTTTAAGTCACGAGGGTCAACTGGGAAGGTTGGGTTATATGGGTTGTGACGGAGTTTGAAATGTTTAACATCTTCAATGGTCTGAGTTCCAGATAATTGCATGACTGTCTTCAATTCTGCGTTCAAGTGTTCAAAGACTTGGCGTACACCGATACTACCACCAAGGGCCAAACCATAGATAACAGGGCGACCAATAGCTACCAAGTCTGCACCTGAAGCCAAGGCTTTAAAGACATGTTGACCACGACGAACACCAGAGTCAAAGACAATTGGCACACGTTTATCAACTGCTTCTGCCACTTCTTGAAGCGAGTCAAAGGCAGCTGGTCCACCGTCGATTTGGCGACCACCATGGTTGGTTACCCAGATACCAGAAGCTCCCGCAGCAAGCGAACGTTCAACATCCTCACGGCATTGTGGTCCTTTGACATACACAGGAAGTCCTGAGTATTCAGCGATAAACTCTACATCACGTGGAGACAAGCGTTGTTTAGCTGATTTGTAAACAAAGTCCATTGATTTACCAGCACCTTCTGGCAGGTATTCCTCAACAATTGGCATGCCAACTGGGAAGACAAAACCATTACGCTTATCAACCTCACGATTGCCCCCTACAGTAGCATCCGCTGTCAAGACAATCGCCTTATAACCTTCAGCTTTCACACGGTCCATGATGTGGCGGTTAATGCCATCATCTTTACTAAAGTAAAATTGGAACCAATGAGGTGTCCCTTGAAGGGCTTCCGTAATTTCTGGAAGATCGACAGTAGAGTAAGAACTAGTTGTATAAAGCGAACCGAACTCATGCACACCACGCGCAGTCGCCACTTCACCCTGTTCATTTGCCAATTTATGAGCCGCAACAGGCGCCATGATGATTGGTGAAGACAATTTTTCACCTGCAAATTCAATCTCTGTACTTGGATTTTCAACATCACAAAGAGTATGCGGAACGATGAGTTTGTGGTTAAAGGCGCGGATATTCTCACGCAAAGTGAAAGTATCTTCCGCCCCACTAGCGATATAGCCAAATGCTGCTTTAGGAATAACTTGTTGCGCCATTGGCTCCAAATCATAGGTATTGATGAAATCTACATGACCTTCTGCATTGCTTGTTTTGTATGACATAAAATGCCCTCCTTGATAAGTAAGCGTTTACTTTGTATATTACAAAAAATATTCTAACTCTTTTTTCAAAATTTTTCAAATATTTTGTTTGGAAATTTCAGAAATTTTATATCTATGATAAAAAATCCTTATCACGGCAATAAAAAATAGATATTATCCAAAGGAGATTTTAAGTGCTACAATAACTGTATTATTTCTAGATGGGAGGTTCTATTTTTGGATTGGTCCATTGTTGAACAATATCTACCACTATATCAAAAGGCTTTTCTCCTAACCTTGCATATTGCAGTTTGGGGAATTCTGGGATCCTTTCTGCTCGGTTTAATCGTTAGTATCATCCGGCATTACCGCATCCCTTTTTTGGCGCAAATAGCGACAGCCTACATTGAATTGTCACGTAATACACCCCTTTTGATTCAACTCTTCTTTCTCTACTTCGGTCTTCCCCGAATAGGGATTGTCCTATCTTCGGAAGTCTGTGCTACTCTGGGATTAGTCTTTTTAGGAGGCTCCTATATGGCAGAATCTTTCCGAAGTGGGTTGGAAGCCATCAGTCAAACCCAGCATGAGATTGGATTAGCCATCGGTCTGACACCTGTACAGGTCTTTCGCTATGTGGTTCTTCCGCAAGCAACAGCGGTGGCCCTACCATCTTTTAGCGCCAATGTCATTTTCCTCATCAAGGAAACCTCCGTTTTCTCAGCAGTAGCTTTAGCAGACCTCATGTACGTCGCCAAGGACTTGATTGGGCTCTATTATGAGACAGACATTGCGCTAGCTATGTTGGTAATTGCTTACCTGATTATGCTGCTGCCCATATCACTGGTCTTTAGCTGGATAGAAAGGAGGCTCCGCCATGCAGGATTCGGGAATCCAAGTACTCTTTCAGGGAAATAATCTCCTGCGGATTTTACAGGGATTGGGCGTCACGATTGGCATTTCTATCCTGTCTGTCCTCTTATCCATGATTTTCGGAACAGTCATGGGAATTGTCATGACCTCCCATTCTAGAATCGTACGATTTTTAACACGATTGTATCTGGAATTTATTCGTATCATGCCCCAACTGGTGCTACTCTTCATCGTTTATTTCGGATTAGCTCGAAACTTTAATATCAATATCTCAGGAGAGACTTCAGCTATTATCGTTTTTACCCTCTGGGGAACAGCTGAAATGGGGGACTTGGTCCGTGGAGCCATCACTTCCCTCCCTAAGCATCAGTTTGAAAGTGGACAGGCACTAGGTTTGACAAATGTTCAACTTTACTACCACATCATCATCCCACAGGTCTTGAGAAGATTGCTACCACAAGCCATCAACCTTGTCACTCGGATGATCAAAACCACTTCCTTGGTTGTCTTGATTGGGGTAGTTGAAGTGACCAAGGTTGGACAGCAAATCATCGATAGCAATCGCTTGACTATCGCAACCGCTTCCTTTTGGATTTATGGAACCATTCTAGTCTTGTATTTCGCAGTCTGCTTCCCTATTTCCAAACTATCCACTCACTTAGAAAAACATTGGAGGAACTAAATGTCTGAAACTATCTTAGAAATCAAGGAACTCAAAAAATCCTTCGGAGACAATCCCATCCTCCAAGGTCTATCCCTACAAATCAATAAAGGGGAAGTTGTCGTCATTCTAGGACCCTCTGGTTGTGGGAAAAGTACCCTCCTTCGTTGTCTCAACGGCTTAGAAAGTATTCAAGGTGGAGATATTCTTCTGGACGGTCAGTCTATCGTTGAAAATAAAAAAGACTTTCACCTAGTTCGCCAAAAGATTGGCATGGTCTTTCAAAGTTATGAACTCTTTCCCCATCTGGATGTCCTACAAAACCTCATCCTAGGTCCTATCAAGGCTCAAGGAAGGGACAAGAAGGAAGTAACGGAAGAAGCTCTGCAACTACTGGAACGTGTCGGTTTGCTAGACAAACAACATAGCTTTGCGCGTCAATTATCTGGTGGACAGAAGCAACGGGTTGCAATTGTCCGTGCCCTCCTCATGCATCCAGAAATCATCCTTTTTGACGAAGTGACTGCTTCGCTGGATCCAGAAATGGTGCGTGAGGTTCTAGAACTT
Source organism: Streptococcus sp. CL8.13 (assembly GCF_049737895.1). The sequence continues at coordinate 5,286 of NZ_JBKOTT010000032.1, forward strand.
ATCAATGATTTAGCTCAAGAAGGTCGCACCATGATTTTAGTAACCCATGAAATGCAGTTTGCCCAAGCTATTGCCGATCGGATTATCTTCCTCGACCAAGGGAAAATTGCTGAAGAAGGAACGGCTCAAGCCTTCTTTACCAATCCTCAAACCAAACGAGCTCAGGAATTTTTAAACGTCTTTGACTTTAGCCAATTTGGCTCATATCTATAAAGGAGATTCTTATGAAACTATTCAAACCACTCTTAACTGTTTTGGCACTTGCCTTTGCCCTTATCTTTGTCACTGCTTGTAGCTCAGGTGGAAACGCTGGTTCATCCTCTGGCAAAACCACTGCCAAGGCTCGCACAATCGATGAAATCAAAAAAAGCGGTGAGCTACGAGTCGCCGTGTTTGGAGATAAAAAACCGTTTGGTTACGTTGACAATGACGGTTCTTACCAAGGTTACGATATTGAACTTGGGAACCAACTGGCCCAAGACCTTGGTGTCAAGGTTAAATACGTTTCAGTCGACGCTGCCAACCGTGCGGAATACTTGATTTCAAACAAGGTAGATATTACTCTTGCCAACTTTACAGTGACTGACGAACGCAAGAAACAAGTTGATTTTGCCCTTCCATACATGAAAGTTTCTCTTGGAGTCGTATCACCTAAGACTGGTCTCATTACAGACGTCAAACAACTTGAAGGTAAAACCTTAATTGTCACAAAAGGAACGACTGCTGAGACTTATTTTGAAAAGAATCATCCAGAAATTAAACTCCAAAAATATGACCAATACAGTGACTCTTACCAAGCTCTTCTTGACGGACGTGGAGATGCCTTCTCTACTGACAATACTGAAGTTCTAGCTTGGGCGCTTGAAAATAAAGGATTTGAAGTAGGAATTACTTCCCTCGGTAATCCAGATACCATTGCGGCAGCAGTTCAAAAAGGCAACCAAGAATTGCTAGACTTCATCAATAAAGATATTGAAAAATTAGGCAAAGAAAACTTCTTCCACAAGGTCTATGAAAAAACACTCCACCCAACCTACGGTGACGCTGCTAAAGCAGATGACCTTGTTGTTGAGGGCGGAAAAGTTGACTGATACTCTTCGAAAATCTCTTCAAACCACGTCAACGTCGCCTTGGATTATATATGTGACTGACTTCGTCAGTCTTATCTACAACCTCAAAGCAGTGCTTTGAGCAACCTGCGACTAGCTTCCTAGTTTGCTCTTTGATTTTCATTGAGTATAATACTCAATGAAATCACAAAAAGAAATCAGGTAATCCTAGTGACTACCTGATTTTCTATGTTTTAGGCGTTTTGCCAATTTTCTTGGTCTTCTTTAAATCGTTTTAGAAGATCGAGGCCTTCTGGTGTGATATAGCCTTCTTCTTGGGCTAGATGGATGAGTTCACTGTAGTTAGAAAGTGTCACAAGTTTGACACCTGCATCTGAGAAGTTCTTATCTGCTTTTGGCAATTGGTAACTGAAAATCGCTACAACTCCAAGCACATCTGCTCCTTCTCGTTTAGCAGCTGCTACTGCTTCAAGAACAGAACCACCTGTTGAAATAAGATCTTCAACCACTACCATTATTTGACCCTGAGCTACGCGGCCTTCTATTTGGTTACCAGCTCCGTGGTCTTTTGGTTTGCTACGGATGTAGGCAAATGGCAAATTCATCTTATCAGCAATGATAGCTCCGTGTGGAATCCCAGCTGTCGCAGTTCCTGCAATCACTTCAACCTCAGGAAAGGCTTCTTTGATAGCATCTACAAAACCATTTTCAATGAGAGTACGAGTTTCTGGATAGGCAAGGGTCACACGGTTATCCGTATAAATGGGTGACTTGATACCAGATGCCCAAGTGAAAGGCTCCTCTGGTTTGAGGTAAACGGCTTGGATTTTCAAGAGGTGGCTAGCGATATCTTTAGCAAGTGTCATGATATTCTCCTTTTATTTTTCTAATCTAGTTCTTTAATTTCAGTCCTGTGTCCATTCATCCTTGATAGCATGATAAGCTGCAACAGGATTCTCAGCTTGGGTAATAGGACGTCCCACTACGATATAGTCACTACCGATTTGATAGGCATCAGCAGGTGTCATCACACGTTTTTGATCTCCTACTGCAGCACCTGCAGGACGAATGCCCGGTGTCAGACAAATAAACTCTGGTTTGGTAGCCTGTTTGATGATTTGCACTTCCTGAGCCGAGCAAACAACACCATCCAAGCCAGCTTCAGCTGTCTTCTTGGCATAATGTATTACAGACTCTTGCAGACTGGTTTGGATGTTTTGAAAATCCTGCATCTGAGCCTCTGATGTTGATGTAAGCTGAGTGACAGCGATCAATTTTGATTGACTTCCAAGACCTTCACGCGCCGCCTTCATCATCTCTACACCACCAGCCGCATGAACATTAGTCATATCCACACCAAGCTGAGACAGGACCTTCATGGCTGACTTGACTGTATTGGGAATATCATGAAGCTTGAGATCCAAAAAGACACTGTGTCCCAGATCTTTTAAGTAGGATACAATCTCAGGACCTGCTGCGTAATAAAGCTCCATCCCTACCTTAAGATAAAGGCTTTCTTCTGCTGGAAAAAGAGCTAAGAATTCCTTGACCGCCTCAAAACTAGGAAAATCAAGAGCAATAACTGGACGATGTTCTCGCATAGGTTTCTCCTTTTACCTTTGCTAGTGAGAGAGTCTGGCCACAAGAAGCCACAAAAAAAGGAACCTGCCAACAGCAAGGTTCCACGAAAAATGGGTAGTCTCCACCCTTTCACCGTCTAACCTTAGCTGCCTCTCTGGACTGCTTTAAAGGTTTTTTACTATTCTATTATTTCTACTAGCACTTGTCAAGTAAAAACAT
>NZ_JBKOTT010000033.1:0-8115 GCF_049737895.1 Streptococcus sp. CL8.13
CACTTGCAAAATCTTTATAATCTTGCTCTCTAAGACCACGACCTTCAATGATTTCATTTTCGACCGCATCCATATAAGTGACATTTCCACCTGTCATGTTAGCGTGTTCGACCTTTTTATCCTTATAGGTTAAGGTAACATTCGTCGAGTTGGTTAAATAGTAGCTATCCACTCCCTTGAGATTAGCAGCTTCCTTGACCCAAGCTTCTTGAGGTTTTGGTGGTTCAACAAAAACTTCCTCTTCTTTCCCAGAAACTGTCAAAGCTGATTGTTTTTGGGTAAAAGAACCATCTTTACTTTTAATTGGCGAGAAAAAAACATGAATATTCTTCTGTGACTTGGTCATGGTTTTATTGACCTGACGAGACATGGAATCACCTAGAGCCATAATCACAACAACTGAGGAAACACCGATAACAATCCCAATCATGGTTAAGAAAGAACGCATCTTGTGGGCCATAATGGATGAAAAGGCAAATTTCAGATTCTGCATCTTAGTTTTCCTCCTTTTCTAACTGAGCACTATCAGATGAAATAACTCCATCTCGAATGACAATCTGGCGTTTGGCATAAGCAGCGATCTCAGGCTCATGCGTTACCATGATAATGGTTGTTCCTTCTTTATTTAGTTCAACCAATAGTTGCATGATTTGATTACCTGTTTTGGTATCCAAGGCTCCTGTCGGTTCGTCCGCTAGGATAATAGAAGGATTGTTTACCAAGGCACGCGCAATAGCGACACGTTGCTTTTGACCACCAGATAATTCCGAAGGTAAATGGTGACTACGCTCAGTCAATTCAACCTTATCTAGATATTCCTCAGCTAACTTGCGACGTTTTGAAGCCGAAACTCCTGCGTAAATTAAGGGTAATTCTACATTTTGAAGAGCATTAAGCTTAGACAAGAGAAAGAACTGTTGAAAAACAAATCCAATCTCTTGATTTCGAACTTTGGCTAGTTGTTTTTCACCAAGTCCAGCCACTTCTTGGCCTTCAAGATAATACTCTCCACTGGTTGGTGTATCCAACATCCCAATGGTGTTCATGAGGGTTGACTTACCTGAACCGGATGGTCCCATGATGGCAACAAATTCACCCTCATTCACTTCTAGGTTGATATTTTTGAGAACCTGCAGTTCTTGGTCACCGTTACGGTAGCTTCTGCAGATATTTTTTAGACTAATTAGTTGCTTCATCAGCCTTCACCTCTTTTCCTTCCTCTAGAGAAGACGTTGGGTTACTGATGACCTTGACTCCATTTGTCAGACCTGAAGTGATTTCTTGGTTGTCTGCATCAGCATTGCCCAAACCAACTTCCACTTTCTTGGCCTTTTTCTGCTCGTCAAGTACCCAGACATAGTTCTTATCATTTTCAGTCACAACACTTGTTAGAGGAACCAAAATGGCTTTACTCTTGTTCTTCACCTCAACACTTACTGAGAATCCTTGTTTCAAGTCACCGATTTCACTTGTAACATCGATGGTATATGGATATTTAGAACCAGAATTACCACCTGCTGCGGCAGTAGCTGCACTTGCTGCTTCACCATTGTTTTTAGGGTAGTCAGAAATGTAGCTAATCTTACCAGTCCAGCTCTTATCTTGGTAAACTTTAGAAGTAAAGGTTACTTCTTGTCCTACAGAGAGGTTGGCAAGGTTATATTCAGATAGTTCCCCCTTAACTTGCAAGTTTTCATTACTTACGACATGAACGACTACTTGGCTAGCTCCTGTTGGAGATTTAGAAACATTACGGTTGACTTCGACCACAGTTCCCTCTAAGGTACTGAGAACCGTCATGGCATCCAACTGACTTTGAGCCTTACTTAATTGTGCTGCTGCATCTGCACGAGCATCACGAGCATCACCTAGTTGCGCATCAATAGATGACACTGCATTTCCTGAGACTGGAGCTGGAGTTTGCCCTGCAGCTCCTTCGCCTCCTGCTGGCGTTGGCAACTGTGGAGCCGGAGCTGAAGCAGCTTCATTTCGTGCTTGATTGAGTTCATTGATATGACGATCTGCCTTAGCTACTGCTCGGCTAGCTGAATCATAGGCCGCCTGGGCTTCTGAACTACTGTACTTGACTAAAGCCTGCCCTTCGCTGACCTTATCCCCCACAGAAACAAGGATTTCATCTAAATCTCCCTTACTAGCATCAAAATAAACATATTGTTCATTTTTTGCTGTTACTGTCCCTGACAATAAAACAGAGGACGCCAGGCTTCCTTCCTTGGCAACAACAAGATGAGTAGGCTCATCTTTTACAGCGGTCTGAGATGGTTGTCTAAAGAGCAAAATCCCCCCAGCACCCAATACAACTACACTGGCAGCACCGATTGCTGCATACAATTGCCACTTTTTAGCTTTACGATTCTTCTTCATAATGAAACTCCTTTTTGATTTAAAGTCCTTAACAATATTATACAAAAATTACCATATATAAACAATAACAGTTCAGAACGAAATAATGACATTTCGGGATTTGATTATTGTTCGGAATCTATTTTTATTACCATTGTACTAGTTATATAATACACTTTATTTTTCCTTTTTGCAAGCCTTTTCTTTAATTTTTTTGAACGTAGCAGATTTTTGCAATCAAATCAAAAAAAAGATAGAATATGACTATCAAAAAATGACACTCTACTATTTAAAAGAGTATAAAGGAGTTTTCAATGAGAGAATACGATATCATTGCTATCGGTGGAGGTAGCGGAGGAATTGCTACCATGAACCGTGCTGGTGAACACGGAGCTAAAGCAGCCGTTATTGAGGAAAAGAAACTAGGTGGAACTTGCGTCAACGTAGGTTGTGTTCCTAAAAAAATCATGTGGTACGGGGCACAAATTGCTGAGACTTTCCATCAATTTGGAGAAGACTACGGCTTTAAGACTACTGATCTTAACTTTGACTTTGCAACCCTACGTCGTAATCGTGAAGCCTACATTGATCGCGCTCGTTCTTCTTATGATGGCAGTTTTAAACGCAACGGTGTAGACTTGATTGAAGGTCATGCTGAATTTGTAGATTCTCATACTGTCAGCGTAAATGGTGAACTCATTCGTGCCAAGCATATCGTGATTGCGACTGGTGCTCATCCAAGTATTCCTAATATTCCTGGTGCTGAGCTAGGTGGCTCTTCTGATGATGTATTTGCTTGGGAAGAATTGCCAGAGTCAGTTGCTATTCTAGGCGCGGGTTATATTGCCGTTGAATTGGCTGGCGTACTCCACACCTTTGGTGTCAAGACAGACCTCTTTGTTCGCCGCGATCGTCCTTTACGTGGTTTTGATTCTTACATCGTTGAAGGTTTGGTAAAGGAAATGGAAAGAACAAACTTGCCACTTCATACTCACAAAGTCCCTGCCAAGTTAGAAAAAACTGCTGAGGGCATTACCATTCATTTCGAAGATGGTACTAGTCACACAGCTAGCCAAGTTATCTGGGCTACAGGACGCCGTCCAAACGTTAAGGGCTTGCAACTTGAAAAAGCTGGAGTGACTCTGAACGAACGTGGCTTTATCCAAGTAGATGAATACCAAAATACTGTTGTTGAGGGAATCTACGCTCTAGGTGATGTGACAGGCGAAAAAGAACTAACTCCAGTTGCTATCAAGGCTGGACGTACATTATCTGAGCGTCTCTTTAACGGAAAAACAACTGCTAAAATGGACTACACAACTATTCCAACTGTCGTCTTTTCACACCCTGCTATCGGAACTGTTGGTTTGACAGAAGAACAAGCTATCAAAGAATATGGTCAAGACCAAATCAAGGTTTACAAATCAAGCTTTGCATCTATGTACTCTGCCGTTACTAGCAATAGACAAGAATCCCGTTTCAAATTGATCACAGCTGGTTCAGAAGAAAAAGTTGTCGGACTTCATGGAATTGGCTACGGCGTTGATGAAATGATTCAAGGATTTGCTGTTGCTATCAAAATGGGAGCAACCAAGGCTGACTTTGACGCAACTGTGGCGATTCACCCAACTGCATCCGAAGAATTTGTAACCATGCGTTAATCGAAACAAAAGAAGCTGATACAAATGTGTCTGCTTCTTTTTTTAATGTCTTACAAATCTACAAAACAATTATCCAACTTAACTAGTGAGCAAAATCGGCCGTTACAGTTTTTGTTACCTTGAATTTATAAATAGGTTGACAATAATTCCTCTTCGAGTATAATAGTTACTATACATTAGAAAAGAGGTTAACTATTTTGAAAAAAGCTCACGTTTATGCTATCCCTGCTATTGGGGCTGCTCTCATTGCTGTTTTGGCACAAATCAGTCTTCCAATTGGACCCGTTCCCTTCACTCTTCAAAACTTTGCAATCGGCTTGATTGCTACTGTCTTCAGACCGAGAGAGGCTGTACTTTCTGTTGGACTCTATCTTCTTCTAGGCGCTATCGGTCTTCCTGTCTTTGCAGGAGGTGGAGCTGGTTTTCAGGCTTTAGTTGGCCCCACTGCAGGCTATCTTTGGTTTTATCTCGTTTACTCTGGACTTACTTCCTCTCTAACCAACAGCAAGAGTGGGATTGTCAATATTTTTCTTGCAAACCTCTTGGGTGATGCCCTTGTCTTTGTCGGAGGGATTCTCAGCTTGCATTTCCTAGCTGGAATGGCATTTGAAAAAGCTCTTATTGTGGGGGTATTTCCCTTTATCATCCCAGACCTTGGTAAACTTCTGGCTATTAGTTTTATTAGCCGTCCATTATTTCAACGCCTTAAAAATCAGGCTTACTTTGCTAACTAAAAAAGGATATCGAGTTGTCATGACTCAATATCCTTTTCTTTCATTTTGAAAACTTAATTGCCTTTAAAGGCATCCACCATCGTTTGAAATTCTTCATTGGAGAGAGTAATCCCTTTGCCCATTTTAGTATGGTCTGGGCTCCAAGCACGAATATCGAACTTTGCAGGGGCACCATTAAAGCTCACACGGTTGATTTCCTTGGTCCAACCTTTTTCGTTTTCAGAAAGAGTCAACAAGTGCTCTTCGATTTTAAATGTAAATTCTGCCATTTTCTTCTCCTTTTTTAGCTTTCATCTGATTATTCGTAAAATCTTGTAGATTTTAGGAAAATTTTATATAATATTGATATAAAAGAAGGGAGGCCACTATGAGACATAAATTCCAGCAAGTTTTAGATAAAATACATGACTTTTTAAATGGACATGACCAACCAGACCATACTGAAACCAACTCCCTTACAGCCACTATTGAAGAGGCTATCCAGAAACAAACTGCTGTTCACCTTATCTTGTCTGAGACAAGCTTTACAGGTGATATCATCAAATACGATCAGCAACGCCAGCAAATTATCGTGAAAAATTTTGCCAAAAATGTGACCCGTATTATCCGCATAAGCGATATTCAACGCCTTCGCTTTGTCCCTTCAACCGTCCAAACAGCCCAAAAAAATAGATTTAAGAAAGAGTGAGATGTAGTTGCTTCATCCCACTCTTTTTTCTTAGCGAATTTGTTCAAAATGTAAATGAACCGCGATATGATCTCCATAACCACTTCTTTCCAAGTCACGTTGTAGACGATAGGAAATGTAGTGTTCAGCAATAGTAATGTAACCTGCACCCAATAAACGATGCTCAACCAAAGACTGAATCATGCTGATGGTAGCACGTTCCACCTTGGCTTCTTCCAAATCCAAAACCACTTTCTTAGTGACTTGTGCAAGGTTTTGACGCAAATCATCTGTCAATACATAGACAGTCTGAGCTGCTTTTAAGATAGCTTGGTAAATCTTATCTGGATTAAATTCAGCAATTTCTCCATCACGTTTGATTACTTGCATAGGTATCTCCTTTATTCTTTGTTTTCTTTGATTTCTGCCAGTATTTTTTCTTCTTCTGCTGTCAGTTGATAATGTTCAAGCAAATCCGGTCTGCGTTCGTAGGTTTTCTTTAAACTCTCATACAATCGCCACTGACGAATCTTTTCATGGTGTCCGCTCATCAATACATCTGGCACGACCATTCCTCGATAATCATAGGGACGTGTGTACTGAGGGTATTCAAGAAGGCCTGAAGAAAAACTATCATCTTGGTGGCTAGACTCCTTGCCAATCACTTCTGGAATCAGGCGTACCGTAGCATCAATCATGGTCATAGCCGCCAACTCTCCACCAGTCAAGACATAGTCGCCCAAGGAAATCTCATCTGTCACCAAGGTCTTAATGCGCTCATCATAACCCTCGTAGTGCCCACAGATAAAGATTAGCTCTTCCTCTTGGGACAAATCCTCAGCATAAGCCTGATCAAACTGCTTTCCAGCAGGATCGAGGAGAATGACGCGCGGATTTTTCTTTTCAATAGCATCAAAGGCATCGAAAATAGGCTGTGCTCGCAGCAACATCCCCTGACCGCCTCCATAGGGCTCATCGTCGACATGGCGGGCCTTTTCAGCATATTCTCGAAAATTATGATACTGGATATCCAAGAGCCCTTTTTCACGAGCCTTTCCAACGATTGAGTGCTCTAGCGGAGAAAACATCTCTGGAAAGAGGGTTAAAATATCAATCTTCATCGTCTAACCCTTCTAAGATTTCCACATCGACGCGGTTATTTGGAATATCAACATTGAGAACCACTGGTGGAATATAAGGCAAGAGTAAGTCACGCTTGCCTTTTCGCTTGACCACCCAGACATCGTTGGCACCTGGTTGCAGGATTTCCTTGATGGTTCCAATCAAGTTATCACCCTCATATACTTCCAAACCGATAATCTCGTGATAGTAGAATTCACCATCGTCTAGGTCATTCAAATCTTCCTCAGCAACCTTGAGACTGTATCCCTTGTACTTTTCAATAGCATTGATATGGTACATATCTTTGAATTTAATAATATCAAAGTTCTTCTGTTTACGGTGACTAGCGATGGTCACTGTTTGAACAAACTGATCTTTTTCATCAAACAAGGCCAGCTCAGCACCTTTTTTAAACCGTTCTTCTGCAAAATCCGTCACAGACAAGACTCTCATCTCACCCTGCAATCCTTGCGTATTGACGATTTTCCCAACATTAAAGTAGTTCATCTTGTCTCCTGTAGTCTATTTCTTTCCATCTTATTCTGACAATTCTCGAATAATAGTCGCAATTTTTTCTGATTCTGACCATTGTAAATAATGGTGATTCCCTCCTAAAATGAGTTTAGTATTGGAAGTCCAATATTCTGATTCTCTGTACTCTTTTTCTCTATAAGGCTGACAAAAAATAAATACAGGGACATGAGATTCTATCGATACATTCTCAAAATCTTCCTCAGTAATCTCTCCAGATATCTGAAATCCTGTATCTTGATTTTCCAACTCTGAACCTTTTTCTTGCATTAATTCCCAGATTTCTTTATTAGTTTCAGGGCTAAATGTGGCTTGAGTTAAGTTCTTAAAATAAAGTTTAGGACCACACTCCTCAATCAGCCTCATCTGCTCTTCCATTTCTGGATAAGGATTTTCTGAAAAATCAGCAAACATGACGTTTTTAGTTGTCGGTTCAATTGCTACTAAAGCATGACACTTAATTGGTTTGTTGAGCAATTTGCAAGCTAAAATTCCACTCAAACTATGTGCACAAAGTATATATTCAGAAATCCCTAATTCTTCAAATACTTCATAAACCGCATCTGCAAGATTATCTAGATTTTTTCCAGCTTGGTCATGAATCGGACTCCTACCTGTGTTCGGAAAATCAATAGTCAAATAACCAATTGTAGGAGGAAGTTTTTCAAGTATAAGTGAAAAATTTTCATAACTTGGTAGCAAACCTGCGCCACTTAAACAAACTAGCATTTTCTTTTGCTTTTGATAAGTAACAGAGAGACTACCAATTTCTGTAGATACTTCAAACCTCTTCATAAAGAAATCCACTCATTCTATATAATGAATTATTAAAAATCCTTATCCTTTATTTTATCACGTTACAGAGATTTTCACAAGTTGGATAGTTCCTATCTTACGGGCCTACTACTTCTTCAAAAAATTCACCAATAAGCTGATTAAACTCTTTAGGATGGTCATTCATCGGTTGGTGTTTACTATCTGAAATCGTTACTTGACGCGCATTGGGATTTAAGGCAATGATACCATCGTAGATCAT
>NZ_JBKOTT010000034.1:0-8006 GCF_049737895.1 Streptococcus sp. CL8.13
AATAGAAAAATCTATCTTGATGATTTGACAACTAAGGCACTATCCTCATGGAAAAAACATCAGAAACAGTTAGGAAAAATAAGTTTTGTCTTTTCATATAACTGTTTACCTGTGACTAAGACAATGCTTGCTAATAGCATGAAGAAACATGGAGAAATGGCTGAAGTCAAAATTATCCGTATACATGATTTAAGGCACTCCCATGCTAGTCTGTTGCGCTCTTTGGGTATGAATGACCTAGAACTTAAAAATAGGCTAGGACATGCAGATATACAGACAACTTTGGGAGTTTATTCCCATCTTCGCCCTTCTGCTATGAAAGAGGTAGCGGACAAACTAGAGGGGGTACTTTCACTATAAATTAAAATCACGGCTTTCGTATCACTAGCGAAGTCTGTTATACGAAAACGGAGATTATAAAAAGGTAGCAAGATTATGTCTTACTACCTTTTTTGTTGCCAAAATGTTACCACTTGGCTATTATTAAGTGTTAAAATGTTGATTTAACGCTATTTTCACTAATTTAACTCTTATTTCACCTCTGTAAACACAACGTGTTTGCGAAGTTTTGGTGAGTATTTCTTCAATTGAAGACGGTCTGGAGTGTTACGTTTGTTTTTAGAAGTAAGGTACAAGCGTTCACCAGATTCTTTGTGTTCAAGTGTAATATTTACGCGCATGGTATCTCCCTTCTATTATTCAGCTGATGCAGCTTTAGCGATTTTACGTCCTTTGTAGTATCCTTTAAGTGATACACGGTGAGAACGTGAGTAATCTCCAGTAGTTTCGTCAAAGTTTACAGATGGAGCTGTTACTTTGTAGTGTGTACGACGTTTGTTTTTCTTCGCTTTTGAAGTGCGACGTGCAGGTACTGCCATTTTGATTTCTCCTTTAGGTATTTATATTCGATTCAATCTACTGATTTTCATCAACCATACTAGGATAACACATTTTTTTTGTAAAGTAAAGTTACTTGACAAAAAAAGATGAAAAAATTAGAAGGTCGTTAAGCTAATTAATCGAATTTTCTGAAAATTCAAGAATTTTCTTCTGTTCATTGCTTTTAAAATGTGCTATAATAGTAAAAACTGAAATGGGAGGGAACAAATGACTGAATTAGATAAACGTCACCGCAGTAGCATTTATGACAGCATGGTTAAATCACCAAACCGTGCCATGCTTCGTGCGACTGGTATGACAGATAAGGACTTTGAAACACCGATTGTTGGGGTTATTTCGACTTGGGCGGAAAATACACCATGTAACATCCACTTGCATGATTTTGGGAAACTGGCTAAAGAAGGTGTAAAATCTGCAGGTGCTTGGCCTGTGCAGTTTGGGACAATTACTGTAGCGGACGGGATTGCTATGGGAACGCCTGGTATGCGTTTCTCTTTGACATCTCGTGATATCATTGCGGACTCAATCGAGGCGGCTATGGGTGGTCACAACGTCGATGCCTTCGTCGCTATCGGTGGCTGTGACAAGAACATGCCTGGTTCTATGATTGCCATTGCCAATATGGATATTCCAGCTATTTTCGCCTATGGTGGAACCATTGCACCGGGAAATCTTGATGGCAAAGACATTGACTTGGTTTCTGTCTTTGAGGGGATCGGAAAATGGAACCACGGTGATATGACGGCTGAGGACGTGAAACGTCTTGAATGTAATGCCTGCCCTGGCCCTGGTGGCTGTGGTGGTATGTACACAGCTAATACCATGGCGACTGCTATCGAAGTTCTCGGTATGAGTTTGCCAGGTTCTTCATCTCACCCAGCTGAATCAGCTGACAAGAAAGAAGATATCGAAGCAGCAGGACGTGCTGTTGTTAAGATGTTGGAACTTGGTCTCAAACCATCAGATATCTTGACTCGTGAAGCCTTTGAAGATGCTATTACTGTAACTATGGTTCTCGGTGGTTCTACAAACGCCACTCTTCACTTGCTTGCCATTGCCCATGCTGCCAATGTTGACTTGTCACTTGAGGACTTTAATACCATCCAAGAGCGTGTGCCTCACTTGGCTGACTTGAAACCATCTGGTCAGTATGTATTCCAAGACCTCTATGAAGTCGGTGGTGTCCCTGCGGTTATGAAGTACTTGTTGGCAAATGGTTTCCTTCACGGAGATCGTATCACATGTACTGGTAAGACAGTTGCTGAGAATTTGGCTGACTTTGCAGACCTCACACCAGGTCAAAAAGTCATCATGCCACTTGAAAATCCAAAACGTGCAGATGGTCCGCTTATCATCTTGAACGGGAACCTTGCTCCTGACGGTGCGGTTGCCAAGGTGTCAGGTGTGAAAGTGCGTCGTCACGTTGGACCAGCTAAGGTCTTTGACTCGGAAGAAGATGCTATCCAGGCCGTTCTGACAGATGAAATCGTTGATGGCGATGTAGTCGTTGTTCGTTTCGTTGGACCTAAGGGTGGTCCTGGTATGCCTGAGATGCTATCACTTTCATCAATGATCGTTGGTAAAGGTCAAGGAGACAAGGTGGCCCTCTTGACGGACGGCCGTTTCTCTGGTGGTACTTATGGTCTGGTTGTTGGACATATCGCCCCTGAAGCTCAGGATGGTGGACCGATTGCCTATCTCCGTACCGGCGATATCGTTACGGTTGACCAAGATACTAAAGAAATTTCCATGGCCGTATCCGAAGAAGAACTTGAAAAACGCAAGGCAGAAACAACCTTGCCACCACTTTACAGTCGTGGTGTCCTCGGTAAATATGCCCACATCGTATCATCTGCTTCACGCGGAGCCGTGACAGATTTCTGGAATATGGACAAGTCAGGTAAAAAGTAAACTCAAAAAGCAAACTCAAAAAGCAAGCCAACTTCGGCTTGCTTTTTTTCATCTTCAAAAGTAATTTGCCTGCTTAACGAGGTGGTAGTCCAAGGGCAATACGGCCGTAGCGACTGATTCGTGTGATTTTCCAAGCAGGTGACCAGGTAACTTCAACCTTGACATCTTCGATACCCTCGATTTGTTTCAGACCTGCAACGATTTCGATAGGCAAGCTTTCGGCGCAATCGCAGGCAGTATCAGTGAAGGTCATGACAATTTTGCAGAGGCCTGTTTCGTCCAGATTAATTTCATAAATCAATCCTAGATTGTACACATCCAATTCCACATCTGTATCAAAAACCTTCTCTAGTTTTTCGATAATTTGGTCTTGCAAGGCTAAAGCGCGGTCATTGATTTTGATATCCTCTCTCATTACAGTCCCTCCACGTGATAAATATCCTCTATTTTCTCATAATTCTGACAATTTGGCAAGTTTTTGATGAATTTTCTGAAAAAATATGATAATATAAAGAAAATGCAGAATTAAGGGGAAGCCTATGGAGCAGATTGGAAAAGTCTTTAGACAATTACGAGAGTCAAGAAATATCTCGCTGAGACAAGCAACTGGGGGACAATTTTCGCCGTCTATGTTGTCCCGATTTGAAACAGGCCAGAGTGAGCTTTCGGTGGAAAAGTTTCTATTTGCCCTAGAAAATATATCTGCCAGTGTAGAGGAAATCCTCTTTCTGGCGAGAGGTTTTCAGTATGATACAGATTCTGAGTTGAGAAAAGAAATCATAGATGTCTTGGATCCAAAGAATATAGCTCCGCTTGAGGACTTGTATCGCAGGGAGTATCAAAAGCATGCCCATTCTCAAAATAAACAGAAACATATTCTAAATGCCATTATTATCAAGTCTTATATGAAGAGCATGGACGAAAGGGTAGAGTTAACGGCAGAGGAGGGGAAAGTCCTTCATGATTATTTGTTTTCTACCGAGATCTGGGGAATCTATGAACTCAATTTATTTTCAGTCAGTTCACCATTTCTATCTGTTTCTCTTTTCACTAGGTATGTTAGAGAAATGGTACGTAAATCTGATTTTCTAATGGAAATGTCTGGTAATCGAAACCTTTTTCACACTATACTCTTGAATGGTTTTTTAGCCAGCATTGAGTGTGAGGAATTTACCAATGCCTCTTATTTTAAACGTGTCATCAAAGAGCATTTCTACAAGGAAAATGAGACCTATTTCCGAATTGTCTATTTGTGGGCGGAAGGTCTCCTTGATAGCAAGCAAGGCAGAGTCAAGGAAGGTCAGAAAAAGATGGAAGATGCTGTCCGTATTTTTGAGATGCTTGGCTGTAACAAATCTGCTGAATACTACAGAAATACGACCGATTGTTGAATATCTGCAAACTAAGAAAATAATTTAAAATTTGAAGCGATAGAACTATTGACCTCTCTCAGGTTATCAAAGAAGTTCTATCGTTTTTTTGCTTATTTTGTGTGTTGCATATATTCAAAAGTTTTCCCTTTCAATTTCTAAGTGCTATACTATAGTCATACTTCACATAAAACTTCGAACAAGAAGGGAGATTATCTATGAAACTATTGTTTAGAAATCAAGCTTATCGACTCTTGACTTTGTCACGCTTCTTCAATGCTTTTGGTGCTTCGATTTTCAATCTGGTATTTATCGTCTATGCATCGACCTTGCCACAAGCATCTTTTGCGGTTGCTATGGCGAATATTGTCATGCTTCTTCCGACTCTCTTTACAGTTTTTGTAGGGATTCGGGCAGATTACACGAGGGACAAGGTCAAATGGATGGTCTATAGCGGTTTGTTTCAGGCAGTTTTATTTTTTCTAGCAGCTCTAGTTGTTCAGCAAGCTACTCTCTTTGCCTTTTCTAGCCTGTGTTTAATCAATGTCATTAGTGATGTCATCAGTGATTTTGCTGGTGGTTTGCGCATGCCTCTCATTAAGGAAAAAGTAGCTGAAGATGATCTGATGGAGGCTTATTCTTTTTCCCAGTTCATCACCTATATTTCAGCTATTGGTGGTCAAGCTTTTGGAGTGTGGCTCTTAGGGTTATCGGTCAATAATTTTTCTCTCGTTGCGGGAATCAATGCCTGTTTTTTCCTAGTATCAGCCGTTATCCTCTTTTTAGGAAAAAGCAAATTGAGACTGTCAATGTCATCTGCTGATGGTGAAATTCTAAAAAATGAGAAGCTTCCGATCAAAGAGCAGTTCCTAACGATTTATCGAAATTTACGTCTCGTTTTTCTTAAAGGTGGACAGAAAAACTTTGGATTCATGATCTTTGCTGTCTTGCTTATCAATGCCTTGGGTGGTTCCTTAGGGGGCATCTACAATATCTTCTTTTTGAGCCATTCTCTCTTGAATTTTTCTTACACAGAGGCGTTATTTATCAGTCAAGTCGGTGCTGTAGTAGCAGTCATCATCAGTAGCCTTACGGGCAATGATTATTTTGGGAAGCAGTCCTTGCCTAGATTGATGATGTGGGTGACCGTAGGACTTAGTCTAGTTGGTCTGGCTAATGTATTCAATCAAGTCGTGCTTGGTTTGCTATTTCTATTTTTAACTCTGTATATGTCTGGTAAAGTTCAACCAAAGATTAGTGCCATGCTCATGAAAAATCTAGCTCCAGAGGTTCTAGCTCGTACCAGTAATTTTTTAGGTTTATTGTTTACCTTATCCATACCTGTGGGAACAGCTTGTTTCTCACTAGTAGCCGTATGGAATATACAGTTGACTTGGATGCTATTTGTTGGTCTTTCCTTCCTGGCTATTCTTTTGACAGTTATTAATCTCAAAAATGATATCTAAATCCTAAATTTTTTCTCACTGTTTTAATCCCTTTATTTATGGTAAAATAAGACTATTAAGTTTAAAGAGGATTCCCTATGAAATTACAAAAACCAAAAGGAACGCAGGATATCTTGCCTGCTGAATCTGCTAAATGGCAGTACGTTGAGGGCTTTGCCCGTGAGATTTTCAAGCGCTATAACTATGCAGAAGTGCGCACGCCTATTTTTGAGCATTACGAGGTTATCAGCCGTTCTGTCGGAGATACAACGGATATCGTAACCAAGGAAATGTATGACTTTTATGACAAGGGTGATCGCCATATTACTCTCCGTCCAGAAGGAACAGCGCCAGTTGTCCGTTCCTACGTGGAAAATAAACTCTTCGCCCCAGAAGTGCAAAAGCCAAGTAAGTTCTACTACATGGGCCCTATGTTCCGCTATGAGCGTCCACAGGCAGGGCGTTTGCGCCAGTTCCACCAGATTGGTGTTGAGTGTTTTGGCTCTAGCAATCCAGCTACCGATGTGGAAACCATCGCTATGGCAGCTCATTTCTTGAAAGAAATCGGCATCCAAGGTGTTAAATTACATCTTAACACTCTTGGAAATCCTGGGAGTCGTGCGGCCTACCGTCAAGCCTTGATTGACTATTTGACACCGCTCAAGGAGACCTTGTCTAAGGATAGTCAACGTCGCTTGGAGGAAAATCCTCTCCGTGTCTTGGACTCTAAGGAAAAAGAAGACAAGGTAGCAGTAGAGAATGCGCCTTCTATCTTGGACTTCCTTGATGAAGAAAGCCAAGCTCATTTTGATGCTGTGCGTCAGATGTTGGAAAATCTTGGAGTAGACTACATCATCGATACCAATATGGTGCGTGGTCTGGACTACTACAATCATACTATTTTCGAGTTTATCACAGAGATTGAGGGCAATGATTTGACAGTCTGTGCGGGTGGTCGCTACGATGGTTTGGTTTCTTACTTTGGTGGCCCTGAAACTGCTGGCTTTGGTTTTGGACTTGGTGTAGAGCGCCTGCTTCTCATTCTTGAAAAGCAAGGTGTGGCCCTCCCTATCGAAAACGCCCTAGATGCCTATATCGCAGTCTTGGGTGATGGAGCAAATGTCAAGGCCTTGGAATTGGTACAGGCTCTTCGCCAACAAGGATTCAAAGCAGAGCGTGATTACCTCAACCGTAAGCTCAAAGCTCAGTTCAAGTCAGCCGATGTCTTTGCGGCTAAGACCCTCATCACCCTAGGAGAGAGTGAAGTCGAAAGCGGACAAGTAACGGTTAAGAACAACCAAACTCGAGAAGAAGTGCAAGTGTCACTTGAGACAATCAGCCAAAACTTCTCAGAAATCTTTGAAAAACTAGGATTTTAATGATAGATAAACTGGTCAGGAACCTAATCCTGACCTTTTTCTTTTGCAAAATGACAAAAATCATAAACTTTTTGACAAATATGCTTGTCAAAAAGAAAAAGATGTGTTACAATAAATTCAAGTTAAGAAATAGGAAGCAGAAAGGAGATATGATGTGGGTACCAGTATTTATACTATTTATGATGTTCTTTTATTCTAATAATTCTAATAAAATCAAGAAACTAGAGAATAAAATCAAAAAGCTTGAGCGAAAAGAGAAAGGAAACGCAGAAATGTCGAGATTATTGCAAGAAATGATTGGAAAGAAACCAATTATAACGGGAGTGTATATTGGGCCAGATAACTGGGAAGTTGTGGATGTTGATGAGGAATGGGTCAAACTACGTAGTGTTGATAAAAAGGGGAAAGAAAAATTCAAGTTGCAACGTATTGAGGATATCCAAGCAGTTGAATTTGACGGAGAGTAGGTGTGTAACATGCAACTAAAAAATCGTTTAAAAGAGCTTCGGGCTCGCGATGGTCTCAATCAAACCGAACTGGCCAAGCTAGCAGAAGTTTCCAGACAGACCATTAGCCTATTAGAACGGGACGAATACACCCCGTCCATTGTGATCGCCTTGAAAATATCTCAGATTTTCAATGAAACAGTCGAATCGGTATTTCGCTTGGAGGAGGATGAGTGATGAACATGTATAAAGTGGTTTATTATATGAGTGTTCTTGCCCTTATTGTGAATGCCTTTGCTATGATTGGAACATTACTGGGGTGGTTCTATTTTGTTGAAAGTAAGTATTTGTTTTGGATTAACTTAGTCCTCTTGTCCATTTTCAATCGATTGAAGAAAAAGGAGAAAAATGATGAACAAGTATAAAGTAATCTATTATGTAGTTGCTATAGCTCTATTAGTTAGCGTGTGTCTACTAATTGGAACAAATCTAGGATGGTTTGATCTCTATTACAGCGACCAATTTATTTGGGCCTACTTTGCTCTTATCCCAGTC
>NZ_JBKOTT010000035.1:0-7876 GCF_049737895.1 Streptococcus sp. CL8.13
AAGGTTGTGTGGAAAATTCTCAAGAAAATCTTCATGCTATTGGGAATGGATTTAAGTTGCCCTATCTTCATGAGATTGATGCATGCCAAGTTCCTGATTGGGTTTCAAATACGGTATGGTATCAGATTTTCCCCGAACGCTTTGCCAATGGAAATGCTCTATTAAACCCAGAAGGGACTTTAGACTGGGATTCATCTATCATACCTCAGAGTGATGATTTTTTTGGTGGTGATTTACAGGGGATTATTGACCACCTGGATTACTTGCAAGACTTGGGCATTACTGGACTATATCTTTGTCCGATTTTTGAATCTACGAGCAATCATAAGTACAATACGACAGATTACTTTGAAATTGACCGTCATTTTGGAGACAAGGAGACCTTTCGGGAGCTGGTCGAGCAAGCTCATCAGCGTGGTATGAAAATCATGCTGGATGCTGTATTTAACCATATTGGTTCGCAATCGCCTCAATGGCAAGATGTTGTCAAAAATGGTGAACAGTCTGCTTATAAGGATTGGTTCCATATTCAACAATTCCCAGTGACTACTGAAAAGCTAGCCAACAAGAGAGAATTGCCTTATCATGCTTTTGGTTTCGAGGACTATATGCCTAAGCTAAATACAGCCAATCCAGAGGTCAAGAATTATCTTTTAAAGGTTGCGACTTATTGGATTGAAAAGTTTGATATCGATGCTTGGCGTTTGGATGTGGCTAATGAGATTGACCATCAGTTTTGGAAGGATTTTCGAAAAGCAGTTTTAGTTAAAAAGCCTGATCTCTATATCCTAGGAGAAGTCTGGCATACGTCTCAGCCTTGGCTAAATGGCGATGAGTTCCATGCGGTCATGAATTATCCTTTATCTGATAGTATCAAGGACTATTTCTTACGAGGGCTTAGGAAGACAGACCAATTCATCGATGAAATCAATGGCCAATCTATGTATTACAAACAGCAGATTTCAGAGGTTATGTTTAATCTCTTGGATTCGCATGATACAGAACGAATCTTGTGGACGGCAAATGAAGACGTTCAACTGGTTAAATCATCATTAGCCTTTCTCTTTTTACAAAAGGGAACACCCTGCATCTATTACGGAACAGAGTTAGCTTTAACCGGAGGACCAGACCCAGATTGTCGACGTTGTATGCCTTGGGAACGTGTATCAAGTGACAATGATATGCTGAATTTCATGAAGCAGCTGATTAATATTAGAAAACAAGTGTCATCAACCATTCAGCATGGCAAGTATAGCCTAAAAGAAATTAAAGCTGATGTAGTAGCCTTGGAATGGACATACGAAGGACAGGTCCTCAAAGCTATATTTAACCAATCAAAAGATGATTATCTTTTAGAGAAAGAAGCAGTAGCACTAGCAAGCAATTGCCAAGAATTTGAGAATCGGCTTGTCATCTCTCCAAATGGATTTGTGATTTTTCATTAAAGAGCAATTATGAGCGACAGGAAAATTGTAGTATAGAGAAGATTTTACAAGCAGACTATTTGTCGTCTTGCTACAATTGGTATATAATTTAACTTAGTGAATATAGGAGGACCAATCGAATGGAATTAAAAGATTTTACAGAAAAAGAACAGGAAATGATTAAGAAGGGGCTTACGACGTCTAAGATTAGTGACAAGGAAACTGCTGAGAAAATTCTTGCGCTTGTACCACAAGACTTGATTAAGCGAATCCCGTTTTTTGTCAGAAAACATGCGACAACACGTACGATCAAGCGAATTTCTATTGAATACCCTGAGCTCTACGCAGTAGCTCAAACTAGTGGTGAAATTCCTGAAAAAGAAAGAGAAGAATTGCGCCAGATTATCACGACTATCTTTGAACAAAAGATGAATAAGCATAGTATTAAGTAGAGAATGAAAAAATATTTTATTGGAGGTCTGGGAAGCAATATCTATCATAGCAAGGATTTTCTTCAAGAACTAGATTCGCAGGTTTACTTTCTAAATCCATATGAAAAGCATCTTCGAGATGAAACAGAATTGAAATCATGGTTTAAAAATGAGATTGTAGAGGAAGAATCTATCTGTCTGATAGGTCATTCTCTTGGAGGAGATTTGGCGCGTTATCTTGCATCGGAATTTTATGAAGTGACAAAACTGATTCTTTTGGATGGTGGCTATCTAGATTTAGATAAGATTTTACCTTTAGATGTGGAATTAGAGGAAACAAAAAACTATATTGAATCTCAAGTTGTTTCGGACTTAGATGTTCTTATTTCTAAAGAAAAATCTGAAGCAAAGCATTGGTCAGAAAATATGGAGGAAGCTGTAAGACAGTCCTATCACTGGAATGCAGAGTATAATAGATATGAGTTGGCTATAAATTATGAAAATATAGAAGCGATACTCCGTCTACGAAGAAAAATCCAAGCTTTTAAGAGAGAAGTGGGAGATACCTTGTTTATTAGTCCTCGCTATCCTAATGAAGCTACATGGAGAGAGGAAACCCTAAAAGAATTGCCAGACTATTTTGATACTATTTTTCTAGAGAACGTTAGCCATGAAGTTTATACTGAAGCACCCAAAGAAATCGCTAGTATGATTAATGAGTGGCTCGCTTATTCTCAATGAGCTACTTGTATTGCTTGAAAAAAAGCATGTTTTTGCCAATGCTAATAAACGAACTGCTTTATTCGTTTTGGTGAAATTTATACAATTAAATGGCTATCGTTTTTCTGTTACCATTAAATAAGTACAAGATTCGTTAAGATACATTAAAAAGAACTAGTGGACTAGTTCTTTTTATATCCGCTTTCACATTATACAACTTATACAAATCTATATAAAATATTATTTTTCCGAACAAAAATAGATATTTTTTCAAAAAAGTACTTTACAGAGTGTTGGAAGTATGATATAGTAATAAAGCTTAGAAAATGAGATGATGTTTTCTAGCAAATATAAACCCGAGTAAAAAATGCCTACGGACAGGCAGGGTTGAATGCCGAAGCGTGGTTGAAAAACCACATTATTGATAGGGTTAAAAGCCTACTTTTATAAGTTGATGTTAGGACACTTGTCCTAATTCATAAATTTTAGTGTGGTGAAAGCACACGTCATCTTGTGAAACGATCAATAAAGTACGTAATATTTGCTACTAGAGAGTTAGGAAACATCGGGAACAGACATACTCAACAGAAACAAACATAAAAACGTCAGAAGATTGCAGAGCAGGTGAAAACCTGCTCTTTTTTCATGAGTCAACCTTTAGTTCCTTAGTTTTCATAAGGTTCTAAAAATATGGAAAGGAGTATGTCTTGAAAGAGTTAGATCAAAACCAAGCCCCAATTTATGAGGCTTTGGTGAAACTACGCAAGAAACGGATTGTTCCCTTTGATGTTCCAGGTCACAAGCGCGGACGGGGAAATCCAGAACTTGTCGAACTGTTGGGAGAAAAATGTGTAGGCATTGATGTCAATTCCATGAAACCCTTGGATAATCTTGGTCACCCCATTTCGATTATTCGGGATGCAGAGGAGCTGGCTGCAGATGCTTTTGGAGCTAGCCATGCCTTTCTCATGATTGGAGGAACAACTTCATCGGTGCAGACTATGATTCTGTCAACCTGTAAGGCAGGAGATAAGATTATTTTGCCACGAAATGTCCATAAATCTGCTATCAATGCGCTGGTTCTATGTGGTGCCATTCCCATCTATATCGAGATGAGTGTGGATCCTAAGATTGGTATCGCTTTAGGTCTTGAAAATGACCGAGTAGCGCAGGCAATTAAGGAGCATCCGGATGCCAAGGCTATCCTAATTAACAATCCAACCTACTATGGTATTTGTTCAGATCTTAAGGGGCTAACAGAGATGGCCCATGCTGCAGGAATGAAAGTCTTAGTAGACGAGGCACACGGTGCTCATCTCCACTTTACAGATAAACTTCCTCTATCTGCTATGGATGCAGGAGCAGATATGTCAGCAGTTTCCATGCATAAGTCTGGTGGGAGTTTGACCCAAAGTTCGCTTCTTTTAATCGGGGAGCAGATGAATCCTGAATACGTTCGTCAGATCATCAACCTGACCCAGTCAACATCCGCCTCTTACTTGTTGATGGCTAGTCTGGATATTTCGCGTCGCAACTTGGCTCTTCGTGGTAAAGAGTCGTTTGAGAAGGTCATTGAGCTATCCGAGTACGCTCGTCGTGAAATCAATGCCATTGGCGGTTACTATGCTTACTCAAAAGAGTTAATAGATGGTGTGTCGGTCTGTGATTTTGATGTAACCAAGCTGTCAGTTTACACTCAGGGGATTGGCTTAACAGGTATCGAGGTTTATGACCTCCTACGAGACGAATATGACATTCAGATTGAGTTTGGTGATATTGGCAACATCCTGGCCTATATTTCGATTGGTGACCGCATCCAAGACATTGAACGATTAGTTGGTGCTTTAGCAGATATCAAGAGACTCTATTCACGAGATGGGAAGGACTTGATAGCTGGAGAATATATTCAGCCCGAGTTGGTTTTATCTCCTCAGGAAGCCTTCTATTCAGAGAGAAAAAGTTTGTCTTTAGACGAATCTGTTGGACAAGTCTGTGGAGAATTTGTTATGTGTTACCCACCAGGAATCCCTATCTTGGCTCCTGGTGAACGCATTACACGAGAAATTGTCGATTATATCCAATTTGCCAAGGAACGTGGTTGTTCCCTCCAAGGGACGGAAGATCCTGAGGTCAATCACATCAACGTCATTAAGAGAAAGGAGAACTAGATGGATTTATGGTTTTCTGAAGTTCATACTCCAGATGTGAAATTGTCCCTGAGAACAGCCAAGCAACTCTACGCTGGTAAAAGTGAATGGCAGGATATCGAAGTCTTGGATACACCAGCTTTTGGAAAGATTTTGATTTTAAATGGGCACGTCTTGTTCTCAGATGCTGATGATTTTGTCTACAATGAAATGACCGTTCATGTTCCCATGGCTGTGCATCCCAATCCCAAGAAAGTTTTGGTTATTGGGGGTGGTGACGGTGGTGTTGCTCAAGTATTAACACTCTATCCTGAACTGGAGCAAATCGATATTGTGGAACCAGATGAGATGCTAGTTGAGGTTTGTCGTGAGTATTTCCCGGATTTTGCTTCAGGGCTAGATGATCCTCGTGTTACTATTTACTACCAAAATGGACTACGATTTTTGCGAAACTGTGAAGATGACTACGATATTATCATCAACGATGCGACAGATCCATTTGGACATACGGAAGGGCTCTTTACCAAGGAATTTTACGGCAACAGTTATAGAGCCTTGAAAGAAGACGGCATCATGATTTACCAGCATGGTAGTCCCTTCTTTGACGAAGATGAGTCAGCTTGTCGAAGCATGCACCGCAAGGTCAATCAAGCCTTTCCAATCAGTCGGGTCTATCAGGCCCACATCCCAACTAGCCCTGCTGGTTATTGGTTGTTTGGATTTGCATCGAAAAAATACCACCCTGTCAAGGATTTTGACAAGGAAGGCTGGAAAAAACGCCAGCTTTTCACAGAATATTACACTGCAAACTTACACGTGGGAGCCTTTATGTTGCCCAAGTATGTTGAGGACATTTTAGAAGAAGAGGAAGGAAAAAAATGAGTCGTTTATTAGTTATTGGATGTGGGGGCGTTGCCCAAGTTGCTATTTCAAAGATTTGTCAAGATAGTGAAACCTTTACAGAGATTATGATTGCTAGCCGTACCAAGTCAAAATGTGATGACTTGAAGGCTAAATTAGAAGGCAAAACAAGTACAAAAATTGAGACAGCTGCTCTTGATGCTGACAAGGTAGAAGAAGTGGTTGCCCTGATTGAAAGCTACAAACCAGAAGCTGTTTTGAACGTAGCTTTACCATATCAAGATTTAACCATTATGGATGCTTGTTTGGCAACAGGTGTTCACTATATCGATACAGCTAACTACGAAGCCGAGGATACGGAAGATCCTGAATGGCGTGCTATTTATGAGAAACGTTGCAAGGAACTTGGTTTTACCGCCTACTTTGACTACTCATGGCAATGGGCTTATCAGGAGAAATTCAAAGAAGCAGGCTTGACCGCTCTGCTTGGATCTGGCTTTGACCCAGGTGTAACCAGCGTTTTTTCAGCTTACGCCCTTAAACATTATTTTGATGAAATCCACTATATCGACATTTTAGACTGTAATGGTGGTGACCACGGTTATCCGTTTGCGACAAACTTTAACCCAGAAATCAATCTACGCGAGGTTTCTGCTCCAGGTTCTTACTGGGAAGATGGAAAATGGGTCGAAGTCGAAGCCATGTCTATCAAGCGTGAGTATGATTTCCCTCAAGTTGGACAAAAAGACATGTATCTCCTTCATCACGAAGAAATCGAATCATTGGCGAAAAATATTCCAGGTGTCAAACGCATTCGTTTCTTTATGACCTTTGGTCAATCTTACTTGACGCACATGAAATGTCTTGAAAATGTTGGACTCCTTCGTACTGATACTATTAACTTTAATGGCCAAGAAATTGTTCCAATCCAATTCTTGAAAGCCTTACTTCCAGATCCAGCTAGCCTTGGCCCACGTACAGTTGGTAAAACCAATATCGGTTGTATCTTTACAGGTGTTAAAGACGGTGTTGAAAAGACCATCTACATCTACAATGTTTGTGACCATCAGGAATGTTACGCGGAAGTTGGTTCACAAGCAATTTCTTACACGACAGGAGTTCCAGCCATGATTGGGACAAAATTGGTTATGAACGGAACTTGGAAACAAGCTGGAGTCTATAACCTTGAGGAGTTAGATCCAGATCCATTTATGGAAGCTTTGAATGAGTATGGTTTACCTTGGGTTGTGGTTGAAAATCCACAAATGGTGGACTAATGAAGCTAGAACAAGTACCAACACCAGCCTATGTCATTGACTTGGCCAAGTTAGAAGCAAATTGCCGCATTCTACAATATGTACAAGAAGAAGCTGGTTGCAAGGTTTTGCTTGCCCAGAAGGCATATTCCCTCTACAAAACCTATCCCTTGATTAGCCAGTATCTATCTGGTACAACTGCAAGTGGTCTTTATGAGGCCAAATTGGCAAGGGAAGAATTTCCTGGTGAAGTCCATGTTTTTGCACCTGCTTTCAAAGATTCAGACATGGAAGAATTACTTGAAATCACTGACCACATTGTCTTTAATTCTGAGAGACAGTTGCGTAAACATGGGGCCCGTTGTCGGGAGGCTGGTGTCAGTGTTGGTTTACGTCTCAACCCTCAGTGTTCAACTCAAGGTGATCACGCTCTCTATGATCCTTGCGCCCCTGGATCCCGTTTCGGAGTTACTCTAGACAAGATTCCTAGTGACTTGCTGGAATTGGTAGACGGTCTTCATTTTCATACCCTTTGCGAGCAGGGGGCAGATGATTTACAAACAACTTTGAAAGCAGTAGAAGCGCAGTTTGGTTCGTACTTACATGAGGTCAAATGGCTCAATATGGGTGGCGGACATCACATCACGAGAGAAGGTTACGATGTGGATTTGCTGATTTCAGAAATCAAGCGTATACGAGAAACTTACAATCTTGAAATCTATATCGAGCCGGGTGAAGCCATTGCGCTCAATGCTGGTTATCTAGCAACTGAAGTATTGGATATTGTCGAAAACGGTATGGAGATCTTGGTTTTAGATGCCTCTGCAACCTGCCATATGCCTGATGTACTTGAGATGCCCTATCGTCCACCTTTGAGAAATGGATTTGAGGCTCAGGAAAAAGCCCATACCTATAGACTTTCTTCCAATACCTGTCTGACGGGTGATGTGATTGGCGATTATAGTTTTGAAAATCCAGTCCAAATCGGTGACAGACTTTATTTTGAAGACATGGCTATTTACTCATTTGTCAAAAAT
>NZ_JBKOTT010000036.1:0-7875 GCF_049737895.1 Streptococcus sp. CL8.13
AAACGGATTTTCATCGCTCTAAATATCAAAAAAGAAAGGACGAAATTTGTCCTTTCTAAATCTTAGCTTTTCTTCAACCCACTACAGTTGACAAAGAGCCAAAAATTTTACGAAATGCTAAAATAATTATATTGTCTCACACAAAAACTAGATAATTCAAAAATTCACCTATCGACTATCTGTGTTTGATTACAAGATATAGAAAATCTATTATTTGGGGAGGTGACAATAAAAGTGAATAATGTAAAAATTTAGAATTTTCAACATAGGTAAAATTATCCAATATGGGTAATCTTCATAGCAACTTCATTATTTAATAACATTTGAAGCAGCTCATCATCTATAAATTTTTTAACTCCATAAAAATAAAGTAAATATTGAGGAAATGCACTAAGTAACAATACTCGTTCAAAAGGTAATATAAAGTCATTATATTGCTTTAAAAATATGTCTTTAGAATCTATGAGCCCCTCTTGTATAAATGAATTGATTTTTAAATGAAATAATATATAAGTTGTATAACAAGCCAAGTTAAGCCAAACTTGATTTTTATCTTTCATTCTCGTTTGAAATGGACCATGTTCTTTGATAAAACTCTCACACGCATCTTTAAAGTGAACATCGCTAAACACAGGATATGTAATAAGATTAATACTATCACAATTTATAAAACTTTCATGAAAGTAATTATTAGCTTCCACCATAGGATAACTTAAAAAAAGTTTACCATTTTCGGTCTCAGCATTAAATAAATTTAACATCTCCTCAATTTTGTTATATATTTTTTCTAGATTTTTATCTTTTTTATAGTGTTGAGCGTCTAAATCGAAAAAGAGATAAATTAGAGAGAAGTCCTCACTAGTATATTCAAATTCACCATCAGATAATTCACAAATATGTTCTACTGTTTGTTCATATTGGTTTTCTTTTAATTTCTCATATAAGGAATAAATGTTTGTAGAAAAAACAACTATTTCATAATCAATTTTATGAGAAAAAAAATTACTTTGAAAATTACAAACCGATTTCACAAGGTTTTTATCCGGTTTTTTACCTTCGGTAATAAATAGTATTCTTCTAGCTTCTGACATCAGCAAAGAATCCTGTTCTATACATTTTCTCTAAATTTTGTGTTTTTCTTATAACCATATCTGTTTTATTTGAAAGACTAGATATTTCATTACCTTCAATGATGTAATAACAATCTGGTCGTAATAAAGTATTAGACATATTAGTGGTATTATGTGTTGTTATAACTAATTGAAGAGATGGTATTTTTATTAATCTTTTAATAATTTCACGAGAAACATCATTATGAAAATATGCATCAAATTCATCCATAAAAACAAAACGAACTTCTTTTTCAAACGACATATACCAATAATAGAAAAGTGTTAGTGACCTAGTGCCTTTAGACATAATGCCCCAAAAATCTACTTCCTTTCCTGAGTCAAATTTCACATAAATCTGTTTTTCTCCATCAACCTCTTTTTCAAATAAATTATAATCTATACCTAAATCTTTTAAAAATTGATTATAGTTACTAAGGTTTCCAGCCTTAATAATTGCTGAGGTAATAGATTCCGAACCTGTTTTAAAACCTCTATACCTGTTTCCGTTCAGCGAATCAAAAGATAGCATTCTATTGACAAAATCCATAAAAAGTAAAAATACTTCAACATTTTTATCTGTCTTAGGATTTAATGCTGTATTATTCCTAATATATTTAACTAATGATAGATCCTCAGTATCAAAATCAAATGTTAGATGCTCTGTACCTTTCAAGTTTGCTTTTTCTCTTTCATTTTTTTGACGAGAGTCTATTACTGTAGTCCCATTAATCAAAACAATTTCTTCTACTAATCTTAGAAAGCTAGATTTCTTATATCTATATATAAGTTCATCTTTATCAAACTGAAAAGTATATTCAAATTCCGCTATATCTACATCACTGTCTAAATTTAAGTAATGTTTATCATATTCTTCTTCTCTGATATGTTTATCTGTCAAATGTGAAACTATGTCCATAAGAGCCAAGCCTAAATTGGATTTCCCACTGGCGTTATCTCCATAGATTAGTGAATCTTTAACAAGGTTATCTTGAATTGCATCAGTATTATATTCGTAATTCCCTGAGGTAAAATCGAAGATTAATTCATCTTTAAAATTCTTAAAACCTTTAACTTTAAATGTTTTAATCATGTTTCCTCCTTAGTGTAATTTTTTTACACCACCTATATAATACTAAAGAATAACCCAATTGTCAAAGAATTTTATCTAAGTTCTAGAATCCAGCTTAGCATCAAAATCAAAGACAGGGAAATTCCTCTGCTGACTTCCGCCAAGTGTTGAACTCCCGCGCCAGAAGAAACAGCGAAGAAATGAATATAAACCAGCGTCTCAAGTACACTTAGAAGAAAGATTGCAATGAAAAGCAAAAGGTCTTTCTTGCTTAACATCCCAAAAGAAATCATTTCAAACTTTCTAGCATAAGTAACACTCAGCGAGGTTATAAGAAGACTTACAATAATCAATTCAGATTCATTTTGAAAAAAATCCCCGTGGTTAATCGTATAAGGAACTGTAATGACGATTAGTAGTACTAAAAATCCAAAACAAAAGGCATGAAATTTATCAAAAAACTTCATAAAATTATCCTCCTCAACAAACAAACTTCCCTACAAGTCATCCTTGAGCTCTAATCTTTCCAAAACAAACCATTTTATACTAACGTTGCCTTGTTGTACTCCAGTACAGCCTGCTACTAGTTTTTCCTTTGATTTTCATTGAATATAAGTTAAGAGTGGCAAACTGTTGTAAAACATATGGACTAGAGTAGAAACCCATAGGTTTTGGCTCTTTTTATAAGCAAAGCCCAGCAACAAGCCTCCAAGTAGATAATAGAAAAACGAAGGCACATCATAAGGTTCATGCATGAAAGAAAAGAGAGAGGAAGTCAGTACAAGTCCTAGCCAAGAATTGTCAAAAACCGCACCCTGAAGAAGTCCTCTAAACAGGAGTTCCTCCTGGATAGGTGCCAAAACTGTAGCACTAACAATAAAAGAAAGCGAAAATCCTTTACTAGCTTCCTCAAGGTGTTGATCCGAAGCACCAGAAACAACTGAGAAAAAAGCATGATAGCTAATACTTACAAGCACAGTGAGAAGAAAAATTCCAATGAACAGCAAGAGTTGTTTCCTGCTTAACATCCCAAAAGAAATCATGTCAAACCATTTCGCATAGCCAAAACTAAGGAAAAGCAAGAGACTCTTTATAATAATGAATGTGTACTGGTGTTGAAAATAATCCCCTTGATTGACGGAATATCCCGCTGTACCAATGATTGCAAATACTAAAAATCCCAAAAACAAGGCATGACACTTATTGAAAATGGCCATAAAGCTATCCTCCTCACCAAACAGACTTCCTACACGTCATTCTTTAGATCTAGTCTTTCCAAAACAAACCATTTGAGTAACCAAAATCCGACCACATAGCTAGCCCCTAAGAAGATAGCCATTAAAGCTAGCATGGAATTTAGGGAATTAAAGACCACCACAGATACAAAGGTTAGCACAAAAACATTAAAGGCAATGGTGTCAGAAGCCAAGACCAGAATATAGGGCGTCAACCGGTCTAAAGTTTTGGAATCTAGGAAAAATAAGTGTTTATACATGATGACCTCCTCTTATCAGACTATAGACTAGCCGCAAGTTCTTCCCTACTTTTTATAATACTTCAAGCCCCAAATGAGTAGAAGCATAATAATCAAGCAGAGAATAGCGCCAATATAGGCAATTAGTTGTTGGTAAGATTCTCCTGCTGTGACACCTCTATACAAACAAATAATAGACATAAAACCTGTCAAGCCGATGAACATGAGTTGATTGGTTCTAGGACTAACCAAATCATCATCTTCAAACTTTCTTATCCTCATTTCTCTAGTGAGATAAACAGTGACCAAAATAGAAGCCAAGTTAATAACCACTAAAAGAAATTGGAAAACCAAGGAAAAATTTAAAAACTGACGAGATAGAAATAGATAAGTAGAGACAAGTAAAGGCAACTGACCTAGGAACAATCTCGCAAGGAAGATGTTCCGTTTTTTAGCAAGAAAAGTTTTCATTTCTTTGCTCCTTTCTTTTTAGTTAAAGCAAAATAGATCACAACCGCAATCATATAGGCTATGGTATAAAATAGATGATACCAAATACTCTCCCTAAGCGGATAAAGAAGGATAGACATGATCAGATATAGAACGAAAATGATCAGTATTTTTTTCTTCATAAGATTTTCTCCTAAATGTATGCTTTATCTTAGTTGAGCTACAACCTTTACACTGCTAGTATAGCACTCATGTCGACCTTGGATCACTCAAATCATAAATGGTCATCAAAACATCTTGAATTGTAAAAAATTTAAAAAGCAAGCATGAAAAACATACTTGCCCTTTACACCATATGATACCAACTTAATTTGTAGATTTTTTATCCTGCTATCACATATCATTTTGACAGGCGAAACAATATTAAAGAAACTCCCCTGTAGATTAAACTAGCGATAAAAAATCTCTTTATCTAATTAGATCTATCTTTATTCTTCTTTGGAGATTTTAAAAATTTTTCCCTAATTAAAGAAGTAATAAAAGAAACAAACATACCAACAACAAAAACAATAAGAAAACTTTTGAAATCCATAATTACCTCCAAGTACAGCTCCTCTACATACAAGCTCAATCATTTAAGCAACCATAATAGCCAATTGTAACATTGTTTTTGCATTCACGAGGAATACCTCTTTTTACTTTCGTCCTATTACAACCTTAATAAGGTTAGTATACTACTATTTTTTAAAATTTTCCATCCAAATCATAAATGGTCATCAAAACATCTTGAATTGTAAAAAATTTAAAAAAGCAAGCATGAAAAACATACTTGCCCTATGGAAACTTAACAATGTGAAAATACAAAATAGAAAACTATTCACCCTCACTTCCGTCTGTTCTGATAGATTCTCATGATTGCAACAAGGATACAGGCTGTCCCACCTGCTAAAACCAGAAGAGTAATGATAATGTTGAGAATTTCAGGCGTCCTCTCTATTCTGTTGATAAGACGGAGTAGGGATATAACTGTCAACTGAATCAGGAGTATTGATTCTACTCTTACCATTGAAGTAAGTCTGTTTTCAACTGCATATAAAAAGGCTGGTAGCATAACACAGGCTATAGCAATCACAAACAGATTACTCCCCGTTTCTTCTCCCTTATTCACAACGGAAATCATGAGAAGATTCGATGCTATAATCAACGTAGAACAGATGATAAAAAAGGATTTCTTATTCATTTAATATACCTCACATACTATAGTATTTTAATTGATGACTACAGGCGGTACTTCTTTCCACAAATCTTCTAATCATCGACTGACATCGAGTGAACTGTTAAAACCTGACGAAAGACTTGATTTTGACAGGTGGTATTTAGACTGGTATTAGGATGGCTTTCCACAATTTTCATAACGGTATAGAGACCAACTCCTCTCTCCTCCCCTTTAGAACTGACTCCAAAGGAGAAAATTTCAGAAATATCGATGCCCTCTTCTTTGATGGAGTTTTCAATGATAAAGGTCTCCTGTGCTCCATTTTTTAAAAAGGCGATTGAAACGTGAGGTTGACAGGCTTCTACACTAGCTTCAATGGCATTGTCACAAAGGATAGACACAATGGTTAGAAAATCAAGTAGGCTCATCCCCTCAACCTGAATCTCCTCAGGAACTTCGACATTAAAGACAATCTTCTTATCTCTAGCTTTTAGAAATTTCCCTGCTAGAAGACTTTTGAGGGCACGGTCACGAATATTTACGAGTCGTCCAAGGTCATATTTATTGTCCTGCAATTTTTCACTAGAATCCTTTAAGACCGAGTCGTAGACCTCTTTTATCTGCTCCATGTCCTCCTCTTCAATGCCTAGACGTAAACTGGTCAAGAGGTTAGTGTAGTCATGGCGAAAGCTCCGGACTTCCTTGTAAAGTTCCTCTATATGCCGACTATATCGCTCCATATCTCTGTAGCGCAAGGCCTGCTCTTGGTCCAATCTCTCATGGAGTTTGTCCTTCAAATAGGTATCCAGTTTCTTGATAATCCCCATAAAAAAGAGCAAGTAAAACACTAGAATCAGATGGCGAACAGTCGTTGATTGAATACCTTGTTCATATTCAAAGAAAGACAGACTTTGCATCACTAGATAATAAGCCCCCATTATCCAGTTAATCGTGGTCAGGGACTTTTGAAAACCTTTATCGAGAATCTCCTTTCTCAAGTTAGTGAAATCATAGTCCAACCATTTCAAAAAGACTAAAACTATGAAGCAAACGAATATCGTCATCAATAAAAAGATAGGATTGCTACCTTTATCTACAATTTCTTGTCCCCAAAATGGAAGCACAAAATAGGAGACCCCTCTATAAAAGAGATTTACCAATATCATTGGAAAGAGACCATAAAAGAAGAGGAGTTTTTTAGGAAGCCCTCTTAACAGTAAGAAAGACAAACCTATACCGTACAAGGGTTCCATAAAATAAGATAGATAATCATTTCCTACTATATAGCTAATCATTACAAAAACAACTGCCAAAAGTAGCTTAAAAAGAAAGGCCTTAAAAATTCTCTCAAAATTGAGACCAATTCCATCTACCTTAAAGAAAATAACAATTTTTAGCCCATTAGTAATAAGCGTATACAATAATATCCAAGCAATATTCATAAACTCTCCTAGCTCAATGCAAGTTATTGATAGCCTCAGACACTTCCCTGACCTTATAACGCGCTATCATACAGCTCCCACCATTGGGAAAGTAAAGAAGTTTTTCTTTCTTATCCAAACGAACCACATTGGCAGGATTGATGAGAAAAGAGCGATGGCACTGCAAGAGACGGGGTTCCTGCTTGAAAACCTCCTCTAGACTAGCTGTAAATTCCAACCTGTCTGTCTTGGTATAGAGAATAACACGATGGGCTCTGGGCGATGTTTCAAGATAATAAACCTCTTTAAAAGGATACTGGAATTGGGCAAATTTTGATTTAAAGTAAAAGCAATCTTCCGCCAGACTTTTACTATCTTGACTATTGGCATAGAGGAGGGCTGTCTCGATACGAGATTCAAACTCCTCTGCCGACAAGGCCTTATCAATGTAGTCCAAAGCAGACACTTGGTAGCGAAAGGACAGGGGCATAAACTCCGAGTGAGTCGTCACAAAGACGATGAGAGCATAAGGATCCCGATCCCGAATCTTTCTAGCCACCTCTAGACCCTTCATCTCCTCATTTCGAATCTCAATATCCAAAAAGAATAGCTGATGCGCCCCCTTCTCATGCACCTCTGCCAGCAGTTGATCTGGCTTACCAAAGACTTCAAAAGAACTGGGAGTGATATGATGTTCTTTCATGAGTTTCTCAATCGTCGTTTCAATCCTAGTCTGCTGGGAAAAATCATCTTCTAAAACAAATATTCTCATCTTCTTACTCTCCTTGTTTCGATTTCTTCCTAAAAAGAGAATAGCAAAAATACTATGATACAAGCCCACCAAATCCTAAACAGGCCTTTAATGCTCCTGAAGGGTCGCTTGTTCCTCAAATAAGCATGATAATCTTACAACTATTTTATCATAAAATCTTAACAGTACCATTCAGGAAATTTCAAGGGCAATTAAAGATTTGAAGGCGAAAAAGGAGATAAAAGTGATAGACTGACAGTATCAAAACACAGTTGCTAGAACCAAGACTAGCACCCAGATTAGAGGAGGCATTCTCATGACAGATACAGACCCTATCAAAAGAGCTCAGACTTTGATTACTGACTTAAACAAAGCCTACCAA
>NZ_JBKOTT010000037.1:0-7819 GCF_049737895.1 Streptococcus sp. CL8.13
TGTACCATTTACAATTAAAGCAGTTAAGAATAAAAACACTGTCAAAGACACAACAAGTTATTCAACTTATATTAGCTATAAAATCACCCCTCCAGAAGATTCAGCTAAAACGATTTTGAATCATCAAATTGGTGGTTATAGTGATTTCTACGGAAAATTGATCGATGGGAATTTGAATGGAGCTTATCTTTTCAATGATGTAGAGCCGAGTGAGTTGAAAAAAATTGCCAGTGAATTGGATACGACAGAGACAACCTTGAAAAATTCTACAAGTGACTATTGGTGGAAAAAATTGACCGTCTACTATATGATTGACGATGCAGGGGTTGGTGTGAAAATTTTGACACCAAGTAAAGATGCTAATGACTTGTTGGAGCGAAAAATTGATGGATTGATTGAGAAATTTAAACACACTTATGCAAATGTAAAAATTGAAAAATTGGAAACCATCAACTCTAAAGAATTGAATGCAAATGGTGAGACAGCGCTTGGATTGAATGTGAAGAATTTGATTCTCCGTTTAGCTGTTATTGGAGTAGTCTGTGTGATTTTGGTTGTGATGGGAAATGTATTGGTTTATCTCTTTAATCCAACAATCAATAGAGCAGGTGATTTTTCTCAGTATCAAATTGATTTTGTAACAGAGATTACAACAATTGCTAACCTAGCAGATGTCTTGTCATACAAAAATGCTGGGCAAGAATTAACAATCGTTAGCTCAAACAAAGCTATCCTAGATAAATTGAAACAAAATCAAGAGTCTTTAAAAGGAATGCATTTTGTCGATTTACAAGATGTGCCATCGCTTTTGGAAAGAGATACAGTCCTTCTTGTTGAAGAGTACGGAGTGACTCGTTATAAGAAATTTGAGCAAAGTCTTCAAATTCTTCGAAACTTAAATCGTTCTATCCTCGGTGTAGCAACCTTTAAACTATAAACTTTCTAATGTATTAGGTCTTCAAAGTTGGGTAAGAGCCGATTTTGAAGGCTTTTTCTATCTGTCTGCAGAAATTTTCTTTTATACTCAATGAAAATCAAAAAGCAAACTAGGAAGCTAGCCGTAGGCTGCTCAAAGCACCGCTTTGAGGTTGCAGATAAAGCTGACGTGGTTTGAAGAGATTTTCGAAGAGTATTAGAGTCTTCTACAGAAGTTACCCTATGGAAAATCTATCCCGACAGAGGAGCCTTCTTTTGATAAAATCGTAAAAATCTAGTATAATAGATAGAACTGAAAGTATGAGGTTACTAGCAATGAAAATGAAACAAATTAGTGATACAACTTTGAAAATCACGATGTCTTTAGAGGATTTGATGGATCGAGGCATGGAGATTGCTGACTTTCTCGTTCCTCAAGAAAAAACAGAAGAGTTCTTTTATGCTATCTTGGATGAGTTAGAGATGCCTGATAGCTTTCTAGATACAGGTATGTTGAGCTTCCGTGTGACTCCAAAACCTGATAAGGTCGATGTCTTTGTAACCAAATCAAAGATTGACCAAAATCTAGATTTTGAAGATTTATCGGATTTACCAGACATGGAAGAATTGGCTCAAATGTCGCCTGATGAATTTATCAAAACCCTGGAAAAAAGTATCGCTGACAAAACTAAGGATGATATCGAAGCGATTCAATCTCTAGAACAAGTCGAAGCCAAGGAAGAAGAGAAGGAGCAGGCTGAACAAGAAGCTGAGAGTAAGAAAGAACCTTACATCTACTACATCCTTTCTTTTGCTAAGTTGGCTGACTTGGTGGCTTTTTCAAAGACAGTGACTTTTGAGATGGAAACTTCTGAACTCTACAAGATGAATGAGCGCTATTATTTGACCATTTTAGTGGATATTGAAAATCATCCAAGTCCATATCCAGCTTGGCTGTTGGCTCGTATGCGCGAGTTTGCAGATGATAGTGATATCAGCCGCTCAGTATTGCAGGAGTATGGTCAAGTCTTGATCAATCACGATGCAGTGCTTAATCTGCAAAAGATTGTATAATCATTTCTGGAAACCTATTTCTAGATTTTAAGAAGAGCGAATCATCAGATTCGTTTTTTCTTTTCTAGACTGAAATAGTGATTTACTATAATAGGAATTTTCACAAAATTCTGTTATAATGGCTATATTAGAAAATTTCGAGGAGACAAACATGACAGTTAAAATTGCTTTACTAGGATTTGGTACCGTTGCAAGTGGTGTGCCTTTCCTCCTAAAGGAAAATGGAGAAAAAATTAATCAATCAGCACATTCAGAGATTGAAGTTGCTAAGGTGTTGGTCAAGGATGAAGATGAGAAAAATCGCTTGCTTGCAGCAGGGAATAACTTTAACTTTGTAACCAATGTGGATGACATTTTGTCAGATCAAGACATTACGATCGTAGTGGAATTGATGGGGCGTATCGAACCTGCTAAAACCTTTATCACTCGTGCCTTGGAAGCTGGAAAACACGTTGTTACTGCTAACAAGGACCTTTTGGCTGTCCATGGTGCAGAATTGTTAGAAATCGCTAAAGCTAACAAGGTAGCACTTTACTACGAAGCAGCAGTAGCTGGTGGGATTCCAATTCTTCGTACCTTGGCAAATTCCTTGGCTTCTGATAAAATCACGCGCGTGCTTGGAGTAGTCAACGGAACTTCTAACTTCATGATGACCAAGATGGTGGAAGAAGGCTGGTCTTACGATGATGCTCTTGCGGAAGCGCAACGTCTAGGATTTGCAGAAAGCGACCCGACAAATGACGTAGATGGGATTGATGCAGCCTACAAGATGGTGATTTTGAGCCAATTTGCCTTTGGCATGAAGGTTGCCTTTGATGATGTAGCTCACAAGGGAATTCGTAACATCACACCAGAAGACGTAGCTGTAGCCCAAGACTTGGGTTATGTAGTGAAATTGGTTGGTTCTATCGAGGAAACTTCTTCAGGAATTGCTGCAGAAGTGACTCCAACCTTCCTTCCTAAAGCGCATCCACTTGCCAGTGTAAATGGGGTAATGAACGCTGTCTTTGTAGAATCTATCGGTATCGGTGAGTCTATGTACTACGGACCAGGTGCTGGTCAAAAACCAACTGCAACAAGTGTTGTGGCGGATATTGTCCGTATCGTTCGTCGCCTGAATGATGGAACCATTGGCAAAGACTTCAACGAATATAGCCGTGACTTGGTCTTGGCAAATCCTGAGGATGTCAAAGCTAATTACTACTTCTCAATCTTGGCTCCAGACTCAAAAGGTCAGGTCTTGAAATTGGCTGAAATCTTCAATGCTCAAGATATTTCCTTCAAGCAAATTCTCCAAGATGGCAAAGAGGGGGACAAGGCGCGTGTCGTGATCATCACACACAAGATTAATAAAGCCCAGCTTGAAAATGTCTCAGCTGAATTGAAGAAGGTTTCAGAATTTGACCTCTTGAATACCTTCAAGGTGCTAGGAGAATAAGATGAAAATTATTGTACCTGCAACCAGTGCCAATATCGGGCCAGGATTTGACTCGGTCGGTGTAGCTGTAACCAAGTATCTTCAAATTGAGGTATGTGAAGAACGAGATGAGTGGCTGATTGAACACCAGATTGGCAAATGGATTCCACATGACGATCGTAATCTCTTGCTCAAAATTGCTTTGCAAATTGTACCAGACTTGCAACCAAGACGTTTAAAAATGACTAGTGATGTTCCCTTGGCACGTGGTTTGGGTTCTTCCAGTTCTGTTATTGTTGCTGGGATTGAACTAGCCAACCAACTGGGCCAGCTCAACTTGTCAGACCATGAAAAATTGCAGTTAGCGACCAAGATTGAAGGGCATCCTGACAATGTGGCTCCAGCCATTTATGGTAATCTCGTTATTGCAAGCTCTGTTGATGGACAAGTTTCTGCTATCGTAGCAGACTTCCCAGAGTGTGATTTCCTAGCCTACATTCCAAACTATGAATTGCGTACTCGAGACAGCCGTGGCGTCTTACCTAAGAAATTGTCTTACAAGGAAGCTGTTGCAGCTAGTTCTATCGCCAATGTGGCGGTTGCAGCCTTGTTGGCAGGAGACATGGTGACCGCTGGACAAGCAATCGAGGGAGACCTCTTCCACGAGCGCTATCGTCAGGACTTGGTGAGAGAATTTGCTTCGATTAAGCAAGTGGCCAAAGAAAATGGTGCCTATGCAACCTATCTCTCTGGTGCTGGGCCGACAGTTATGGTTTTGGCTTCTCATGACAAGATGCCAACGATTAAGGCTGAATTGGAAAAGCAACCCTTCAAAGGAAAACTTCATGACTTGAAGGTTGATACCCAAGGTGTCCGTGTCGAAGCAAAATAAAGAATAGAAGATAGGATGGGGAAACTCTCGACCAGAGGGCTTCCTGTCCTTTTTTTGAAAAGAAGTCTAGTTAAAAATTTGATAAAGGAGAAATAAAGATGGCAGAAATTTATCTAGCAGGTGGTTGTTTTTGGGGCCTAGAGGAATATTTTTCACGCATTTCTGGAGTGCTAGCAACCAGAGTCGGCTACGCTAATGGACAAGTCGAAACGACCAATTACCAGCTGCTCAAGGAAACAGATCATGCAGAAACGGTGCAAGTGATTTATGATGAGAATGCAGTGTCACTTAGAGAGATTTTACTTTATTATTTCCGAGTCATCGATCCCTCGTCAATCAATCAACAAGGGAATGACCGTGGACGTCAGTATCGGACCGGTATATATTACCAGGATGAAGCAGACTTGCCAGCTATCTACACAGTGGTGCAGGAGCAGGAGCGCATGCTTGGGCGAAAGATTGCAGTAGAAGTGGAGAAACTTCGCCACTACATTCTTGCTGAAGATTACCACCAAGACTATCTTAAGAAGAATCCTTCAGGTTACTGTCATATCGATGTGACCGATGCTGAGAAGCCATTGATTGATGCAGCAAACTATGAAAAGCCTAGTCAAGATGTGTTAAAGGGCAGTTTATCTGAAGAATCCTATCGTGTTACCCAAGAAGCTGCCACAGAGGCTCCATTTACCAATGCCTATGACCAAACCTTTGAAGAGGGAATTTATGTAGATATTACGACAGGTGAGCCACTCTTTTTTGCCAAGGATAAGTTTGCCTCAGGTTGTGGTTGGCCAAGTTTTAGCCGTCCGATTTCCAAGGAATTGATTCATTATTACAAGGATCTCAGTCATGGAATGGAGCGAATTGAGGTTCGTTCTCGGTCGGGGAATGCTCACTTGGGCCATGTTTTCACAGATGGACCGCGTGAGTTTGGTGGCCTCCGTTACTGTATCAATTCTGCTTCCTTGCGCTTTGTGGCCAAGGATGAGATGGAAAAAGCAGGATATGGCTATCTACTGCCATACTTAAACAAATAAAACAGAGAGGGTGGGTGCTTCCCACTTTCTTCATTTCCAGAATACGAATAGAAGGGATTTATGAAACACCTATTATCTTACTTTAAACCCTACATCAAGGAATCCATTTTAGCCCCCTTGTTCAAGTTACTAGAAGCTGTGTTTGAGCTCTTGGTTCCCATGGTGATTGCTGGGATTGTTGACCAATCCTTGCCCCAGAGAAATCAAGGACATCTCTGGATGCAGATTGGGTTGCTCCTTATCTTTGCAGTGATTGGTGTGGTAGTAGCCTTAATAGCCCAGTTCTACTCAGCTAAGGCTGCGGTTGGATTTGCCAAAGAATTGACAGGTGACCTCTATCGCCATATTCTTTCCTTGCCCAAGGACAGCAGAGATCGTTTGACCACTTCTAGCTTGGTCACTCGCTTGATTTCGGATACCTACCAGATTCAGACTGGTATCAATCAATTCCTGCGTCTCTTTTTACGAGCGCCTATTATCGTTTTTGGAGCCATTTTTATGGCCTATCGAATCTCAGCTGAGCTGACTCTTTGGTTCTTGGTCATGGTTGTCATTTTGACCATTGTTATTGTAGGGCTCTCTAGACTGGTTAATCCTCTCTACAGCAGTCTGAGAAAGAAAACGGATCAACTGGTTCAGGAAACACGTCAGCAATTACAAGGAATGCGAGTTATTCGTGCTTTTGGACAAGAAAAACGAGAGTTACAGATTTTTCAAACTCTTAACCAAGTCTATGCTAGATTACAAGAAAAGACAGGTTTCTGGTCCAGTTTATTAACACCCCTGACCTATCTGATTGTAAATGGAACTCTCCTCGTTATTATATGGCAAGGCTATATTTCTATTCAAGGAGGATTGCTCAGTCAAGGTGCTCTCATTGCCCTTATCAACTATCTCTTACAGATTTTGGTGGAATTGGTCAAGCTAGCCATGCTGATAAATTCTCTCAACCAGTCCTATATCTCAGCTAAGCGAATTGAGGAAGTCTTTGCCGAAGCTCCAGAAGACATCCATTCAGAATTAGAACAAAAGCAAGCTACCAGTGATCAGGTTTTACAAGTTCAAGAACTGACCTTTACCTATCCTGATGCGGCCCAGCCTTCTCTGAGAGACATTTCCTTTGATATGAAGCAAGGGCAAATCCTTGGTATCATTGGGGGAACGGGTTCTGGTAAATCAAGTTTGGTGCAACTCATCCTTGGACTTTATCCAGCAGACAAGGGGAGCATTGACCTTTATCGAGATGGACGTAGTCCTAGTAATTTAGAGGAGTGGCGGTCTTGGATTGCCTATGTGCCTCAAAAAGTCGAGCTCTTTAAGGGAAGCATTCGTTCCAACTTGACTCTAGGTTTACATCAAGAAGTAACTGACCAAGAGCTTTGGCAGGCCTTGGAAATTGCACAAGCCAAGGATTTTGTCAGTGATAAGGAAGGACTCTTGGATGCTCTAGTTGAGGCAGGAGGGCGAAATTTCTCGGGCGGTCAAAAACAAAGGCTGTCTATCGCACGAGCAGTCTTGCGGCAGGGTCCGTTTCTCATCCTAGATGATGCGACTTCGGCTCTTGACACCATTACCGAGTCCAAGCTCTTGAAAGCTATCCGAGAAAATTTGCCAAATACGAGCTTAATTTTGATTTCTCAACGGACTTCGACGCTTCAGATGGCAGACCAGATTCTCCTCTTGGAAAAAGGTGAGCTCCTAGCTATCGGCAATCACGAGGACTTGATGAAATCCAGTCAAGTTTATCGCGAAATCAATGCATCCCAACATGGTAAGGAGGACTAGTATGAGACGACAAACTGCAAACCAGACGCTCAAACGTTTGGCAAAAGATTTAGCAAGCCATCCCTTCCTCCTTTTCCTAGCCTTTCTAGGAACTATTGCTCAGGTTGGTTTATCGATTTACCTACCAATCTTAATCGGACAGGTCATCGACCAAGTCCTAGTGACTGGCTCTTCACCAGTTTTTTGGCAGATTTTCCTACAGATGATTTTGGTAGTCATAGGAAATACACTGGTACAATGGATAAATCCTCTTATTTATAATCGCCTAATCTTCTCTTATACCAGAGACTTGCGAGAGCGAATCATACATAAGCTTCATCGGTTACCGATTGCTTTTGTGGATCGTCAAGGAAGTGGAGAGATGGTCAGTCGTGTGACCACAGACATCGAGCAGTTAGCAGCTGGTTTGACCATGATATTTAACCAATTTTTTATTGGTGTCTTGATGATTTTAGTCAGCATTCTAGCCATGATTCAAATTCATCTCCTCATGACTCTTTTGGTCTTGCTGTTGACGCCACTGTCTATGGTAATTTCACGCTTTATTGCCAAGAGATCCTATCATCTCTTCCAGAAGCAAACAGAGACGAGGGGGATTCAGACACAATTAATTGAAGAATCGTTGAGCCAGCAGACCATTATCCAGTCCTTTAATGCTCAGGAAGAGTTTATCCAAAGGCTGCACGAGGCTAATGCCAA
>NZ_JBKOTT010000038.1:0-7608 GCF_049737895.1 Streptococcus sp. CL8.13
TTCTTCCTCAGGATTGGCATACTGATTTTGAAAAATATCAAATCCTTTAACCAATTCTTGCGCTTTTTCATAGAATTCCATACCACGACGGGTCAAGAAAGTCCCTGAGCTGGTCCGACGGAAAATCTTAAAGCCCAACTCTTTTTCCAAATCACGAACAGAAATAGACAGACTTGGCTGACTAACATACATCTTTTCAGCAGCTTCACGGAAAGTACCACTATTGGCAATGGCAACAACATAGCGTAATTGTTGAATGTTCATCTTCTACCCCCAACTTCTTTATCTTTTCATTATACCATATTTTAGAAGTTTTCCATCGAAGAAAAATAATGTCACTCATAAAATTCATCTACACTAAGAATGAAAAAATCATGGGTAGCAAAACAAAAAAGCAGGCTCTCCGAAAACTCGGAAAGCCTTATTTAATGCTACTTCTAGC
Organism: Streptococcus sp. CL8.13; assembly: GCF_049737895.1. The sequence continues at coordinate 443 of NZ_JBKOTT010000038.1, forward strand.
TTCCTCGCCTTTATATTTCAAGGCTCGGGATAAAAAGGTTCACTGGACCTTTTTATTTTGCGATTGGGTAAACAGAAACTTGTTTTTTATCGCGTCCTTTACGTTCAAAGCGTACTACGCCTTCAACTTTAGCGAACAAAGTATCGTCTCCACCACGTCCAACGTTTACACCTGGGTAGATGTGTGTACCACGTTGACGGTAAAGGATTGATCCACCTGTTACAGTTTGTCCGTCAGCTGCTTTAGCTCCAAGACGTTTCGCTTGTGAATCACGTCCGTTTGATGTAGAACCTCCACCTTTTTTGTGGGCGAAAAGTTGCAAGTTGTTAAGAGTCATTTTTAACATAATGTTTTCCTCCGTGTTAGTTTTCTGTGATAACTCTGGTTTGGACGAACTCAGAAGAGTTCTCCGATAAGTTTGCCATACCTAAGAAAAATGATTCAAAGAATAACTGGGTCATTTCTCTCTGGTGTGAAGGAAGATCTTTTGGTATTTCAACCATCAGATAGCCACCTTCATCTTCGTTTAATTCTAGGATTGGTTCATAGCCTGCAAATTTCTCAATAGAATTGATAAAGTTAATGGCAAGCGTAGAAACCGATGCACACACGACATCAAAGCCGTATTCGCCACTCTCGGCGTGTCCAGTAATTTCCGCACTCCTCAGCTCGCCATCTTCGGCTCTCTCAAAGACTGCCTGTATCATGTGTTCTCCTTAAAATTAAGCGTTGATTGCGTTGATGACAACTTTTGTATATGGTTGACGGTGACCTTGTTTACGGTGGCTACCTTTTTTAGGTTTGTACTTGTAAGTAACAACTTTCTTTTGTTTTCCTTGTTTTTCAACAGTTCCAACTACAGTAGCTCCAGCAACAAGTGGAGTTCCGACAACAGTGTTTTCACCACCAACAAGAACAACTTCGTTAAAAGTAACTTCTTGACCAGCTTCAACGTTCAATTTTTCAACGTAAACTGCTTGACCAACTTCAACTTTAACTTGTTTTCCGCCAGTTTTGATAATTGCGTATGTGCTCATTATGCACCTCCTATGATTTTTATGGGTTTCCCCGAATTTTTTGTGAAGACTCGCCTAGCATCGTGGGACGAACCACTTAAACTTGAATAATCAAACAACGATGTTCGTGCGGTTGCACAGGATCGTGCATAGTCAACTCTTCAAGTATAGCATATCTCCTATTTTCTTACAAGTAATAACACCTAAAATCAAGCTTTTTCTTTTACTTTTTTCTGCCAAGATGCAAAAAGCATGCTGAGGTAAAAAATACTCATCATAATAGGAACACCAAGGATGGTCTTTTCATGATAGAAAATCGTCAAATAGGCTGAAAAGACAACGCCAAGGACAAAACTACTAAGCAGGCTAACAAATATGAATCCTTCACGCAAAAAAGGTGTGTGCTTGGTTCGGAAATAATCTCCAAAAGCCAGCATGGTCCGCTTGATATTCCCTGTCATAAAAGCGTTATTATAGGCAATACCCGACACTTCTCCAAAAGCAGTTGTCACCAATCCCATACAGAAGGCCAAGGGAGGTACTAGATAGATATTATCTACAGTCTGCGGCACAAAACCAATAATGATTGATAAGATTGCTAAAGGAAGCAATGACAAAATTGGCTTTTTCACAATTCTCAATTTTTCCTTATAAATTGTTAATAGAAAGACCCCCATCATAAAAGCTAACAAGGTGAGAACCTTGTCCCTAACATCTGAAACATTATTTTGAATTAATTCTACTGAAAGAAAGACGACATTCCCAGTTTGTCCAGCTACAAGAGTATTCCCTCGCAAAATAAACGTATAGGCATCTACATAACCTGCACAAAAAGTCAAAAAAAGCGCTAGCCTCTTAGACTGACGTGATATTTTTCTTATAGGTAATAACCTCATTTTCCCTCCCATTTCATTTACTCATCTCATTATTGTACCACTTTCTTTGGAAAAGACCTAGTAGCTTATTTGAAATTTTTTCCCCTCTGTTGGATAGTCCTGTCTATCTATGTTATAATGAAAGAAGGATTTGAAATTGGAAAAGGAGTAACTATGCTTAAATTAGGTGTCATCGGAACAGGGGCTATCAGCCACCACTTCATAGAAGCAGCCCATTCCAGTGGAGAATACAAGCTGGTCGCAGTCTATTCTAGAAAACTAAAAACTGCGACTACCTTTGCTTCTTGCTATCAGAATATCCAACTCTTTGATCAGTTAGAAGACTTCTTCAAGAGCTCCTTTGATGTGGTCTATATTGCCAGTCCAAATTCCTTACATTTTGCTCAGGCAAAAGCTGCCTTGTCTGCAGGTAAACACGTCATTCTTGAAAAACCAGCTGTCACTCAGCCACAAGAATGGCTAGATTTGAGACATACAGCTGAGAAAAATCACTGTTTTATATTCGAAGCAGCTCGCAATTACCATGAAAAAGCTTTTATAACTATCAAAAACTTTTTAGCAGACAAGCAAATTTTAGGGGCAGATTTCAACTATGCCAAGTATTCTTCCAAAATGCCTAACTTGTTGGCTGGACAGATACCAAATGTCTTTTCAGATCGTTTTGCTGGTGGAGCGCTTATGGATTTGGGGATTTATCCTCTCTACGCTGCCGTTCGTCTCTTTGGAAAGGCTCAGGACGCAACCTATCAGGGGCAACAGCTTGACAATAGCATTGACCTAAATGGTGACGGAATCCTCTTCTACCCAGACTTTCAAGTTCACATCAAGGCTGGAAAAAACATCACTTCCAATCTCCCTTGCGAGATTTATACGACAGATGGTACCTTGACCCTCAACACCATCGAACATGTCAGCTCAGCTATTTTTACCGACCATCAAGGCAATCAAGTCCAACTCCCTATCCAACAGACTCCTCATACGATGACTGAGGAAGTCGCTGCATTTGCACACATGATCCAGCAACCAGATCTGAATCTCTACCAAATTTGGCTGGAAGATGCAAGTTCAGTTCATGAGCTACTATATACTATGCGCCAGACTGCTGGCATTAGATTTGAGGCAGAAAAATGAAAACCAAACTACCGACTGAATGGCAAGAACTGAGTGACCAACTCGATTTCCAAGAATTCACTCCCATTCAAACCCAACTATTTGAGCCCCTTCTTGCTGGAGAAAACCTCCTAGGAGTGAGCCCTACAGGAACTGGTAAGACCCTAGCTTACCTTCTACCAAGTCTTCTCAGACTACAAAAGAAAAAAGCCCAACAACTCTTGATTCTAGCACCAAATACTGAGCTTGCTGGACAGATTTTTGAAGTGTGTAAAACATGGGCTGAAGCTATCGGCTTAACTGCCCAACTCTTCTTATCAGGTTCGAGTCAGAAGCGCCAAATTGAACGTCTTAAAAAAGGACCAGAAATTCTGATTGGAACACCTGGCCGTATCTTTGAGTTGATTAAATTGAAAAAAATCAAGATGATGAATGTGGAAACCATCATCCTGGATGAATTCGACCAATTGCTAGATGATTCTCAGATACACTTTGTCGAGAAAATTACTCACTACGCACCTCGTGACCACCAACTTGTCTATATGAGTGCGACAACCAAGTTTGACCAAAAGAAGATTGCGCCTAACACACGTACAATTGATCTCTCTGACCAAAAATTGGACAACATCCAGCACTTCTACATGCAGGTAGATCAACGTCACCGAGTGGATATGCTACGAAAACTGGCTCATGTAGAGGATTTCCGAGGTCTTGTCTTCTTTAACAGCCTATCAGACCTTGGAAGTGCAGAAGAAAAACTACAGTATCGGGATATCTTGGCTGTTTCCCTCGCTAGTGATGTCAATGTCAAGTTCAGAAAAGTCATCTTAGAAAAGTTTAAAGACAAGCAACTAACCCTACTTCTCGCAACAGACCTTCTGGCTCGTGGAATTGATATCGATAGCCTCGAATGTGTCGTAAACTTTGATGTTCCTAGAGATAGCGAAACCTACACTCACCGTGCTGGCCGTACTGGTCGTATGGGCAAGGAAGGTTACGTTATCACTCTCGTCACTCATCCAGAAGAAATCAAAAAACTTAAGAAGTTTGCAAGTGTACGAGAAATTGTCCTAAAAAATCAAGAACTCTATGTAAAATAAAGCCCTCATTGAGGCTGGGCAAAAAGTCTTTAAAATCAAAAACGCATAATATCAGGTATTGAACCTTGATATTATGCGTTTTATTGTGGGAAATTTTACTTCATTTTCTCCTAAAATTGAGTTTTTATCTAGCCTCTTTTTTGTAAAACTACATAAGATTCGTAGTAAAAAAACTCTCCAACTATTTTATTATACCATATAAATTAATAAATAAATAGACTTGTTTTTTTATTTTTTTGACGTATACTAATAATAGAAAACGCTTAAAATTAAATAAAAGGAGATTTTATGAGGAAAGTAAATAAGGACATTTTATTCTTAACCGGAATCATAGTTTTATGTTTTGGTTTTTTATTATTTCACATCAACCCCTATTATGCTGGACCCGATGAGACACTGAAAGGAAGAATAAATTTATTCTTTTGGCAGCTATATTGGAGACCTATAGGAACTCTCAGTATCCTTTCGGGTTGCATTATGACTTTCAAAGGATTGAAAAAATAATCTTTTGATCATGAAGAATAGACATTTTTTTATGATTAAATTGAAATTATTGTTTTTCTCTGTTCTATCAAATCTATTTTTCTTAGTCACAACATCTACGGTTTTTGCTGATGTCTATCCTTGCACAAATTATGAAATTGTATCTAATCGTGTTGTAAAAGATATCAACACAGGAGAGTTATTGTCATTTTATACGACTGAACTTAGAGACGCCTATTTAGAGTCTAAATCTACGTATCAGACTCGTTCTAATGCAACTGGTGTTGCAGACTATAGAACTAGCTCCTCTCACTCTTATAAGAGCAGCGCTACATCAGGATCTCTAAGTTCAACTGCTTATGGTGGAAAAGCTGGAGCTACCCTAACTTTAAGTGCAGCTGTTAGCTTTTCTGCTCCTGAGTCTGGATTTTGACTTAGTTTAAATCACTCAGTATCCCATAACGTACCACCCTACACTTATGGTTACATCAGGCTAAAAGCATCTTACATAGTAAATGTTCGTAAACTAGAAGTTAGATACTTAGGAACTAACAAATGGGTTCCAGCTGGTGAAACCTCTACTATATCGAATATTAGTGTTTGGAGCGAACTAGTCACTTGAAAATAACTTATTAGATGGATCTGGACTTTATCAGGTCTATCTTTTTATTTTTTTAAAAAAAGAACCTTGCAAAGCAAGATTCTTTTAGTGTCTGACTTAAATAATTGTTCTTCTGGGAACTAAATCGAATTAAGCTTCGATTTCTGTAACCATACCTGAACCAACAGTACGTCCACCCTCACGGATAGAGAATGTAGTACCTTGTTCTACGGCGATTGGGTGGATCAACTCAACGTCGATTGTCACGTTATCACCAGGCATTACCATTTCAGTACCTGCTGGAAGTTCGATTGAACCTGTAACGTCAGTAGTACGGAAGTAGAATTGTGGACGGTAGTTGTTGAAGAATGGAGTGTGACGTCCACCTTCTTCTTTAGTAAGGATGTAAACTTCACCTTTGAATTTAGTGTGTGGGTTGATTGAACCTGGTTTAGCGATAACTTGTCCACGTTCGATTTCGTCACGTTGAACACCACGAAGAAGGACACCTACGTTATCTCCGGCAAGACCTTCGTCAAGTTGTTTACGGAACATTTCAACACCAGTAACAACTGCTTTTTGAGTTTCTTCTTTGATACCAACGATTTCGATTTCGTCGTTGACTTTAACGATACCACGGTCGATACGTCCTGAAGCAACTGTACCACGTCCAGTGATTGAGAATACGTCTTCGACTGGAAGAAGCAATGGTTTGTCAGTGTCACGTTCTGGTTCTGGGATGTACTCATCAACTGTGTTCATCAATTCCATAACGATGTCTTCGTATTTAGTGTCACCTTCAAGGGCTTTAAGAGCTGAACCTTGGATAACTGGAAGATCGTCACCTGGGAAGTCGTATTCTGACAATAGGTCACGGATTTCCATTTCAACCAATTCAAGCAATTCTTCGTCGTCAACTAAGTCAACTTTGTTCATGAAGACGATAAGGTGTTTAACACCAACCTGACGTGAAAGAAGGATGTGCTCACGAGTTTGTGGCATTGGTCCGTCAGTTGAAGCTACTACAAGGATAGCTCCGTCCATTTGAGCGGCACCAGTGATCATGTTTTTAACGTAGTCCGCGTGTCCTGGAGCGTCGATGTGAGCGTAGTGACGTTTTTCAGTTTCGTACTCAACGTGCGCAGTGTTGATTGTGATACCGCGTTCGCGTTCTTCTGGAGCAGCATCGATAGACGCATAGTCTTTAGGTTGGTTAACTGATGAAGGCAAGCGACGTGCCAAAACAGTTGTGATAGCTGCAGTTAGGGTAGTTTTACCGTGGTCAACGTGTCCGATAGTACCAATGTTAACGTGTGGTTTACTACGATCGTATTTTTCTTTTGCCATTTGAGTAAAAGCCTCCAATAAAATATATTTTATAGATAGACAGTAGGCAATACAGTCTAACTTTCCTTACTATTTTATCAAATTTCGGCTAAATTGCAAGTGTTTTACAAAGTTTTTGTGAATTATTCTTAATCTGCTAATCTAAACGGTATTTCTACTCCTATCACTTCTTTAATGAAAAAGAAAAATCAGGAATTTCCTGACTTTTACTTAGCTAATTCTCTTTCTCGTTCTTTCATTATTTTATGGTTTTCATACAAACGTGACAAAAACTTAGAAATTTCTTTTAAGATAGAATAGGTTGGTACTGCGACAATCATGCCAATGACACCATATATATTACTTGATAACAAAAGTAATACTAAAATCGTAATTGGATGAACCTTCATCACTCCACCAACGATTCGAGGGTAGAGGATGTTTCCATCCACTTGTTGAATGATCAGCATATAAACAACTGCAATCAGCATTCTATGGGGATCAGTAAAGACATTGGCGATAATCATCGGAATCAGACCAATACTAGGGCCTACATAAGGAATGAGATTGGCTAACCCTGAAAAGATAGCGAAGACCAAAGCATATTTCAAACCGATTACGCTATATCCGATAA
>NZ_JBKOTT010000039.1:0-7591 GCF_049737895.1 Streptococcus sp. CL8.13
TATCCATTTGACTGGCGTACTAAGAAACCAATCATCTGGCGTGCAGTACCACAATGGTTTGCCTCAGTTTCTAAATTCCGCCAAGAAATCTTGGACGAAATTGAAAAAGTGAAATTCCACTCAGAATGGGGTAAAGTTCGTCTTTACAATATGATTCGTGACCGTGGCGACTGGGTTATCTCTCGTCAACGTGCTTGGGGTGTTCCACTTCCTATCTTCTACGCTGAAGATGGTACAGCGATCATGACTGCTGAAACGATTGAACACGTGGCTCAACTCTTTGAGGAACATGGTTCAAGCATTTGGTGGGAACGTGATGCCAAAGACCTCTTACCAGAAGGATTTACTCATCCAGGTTCACCAAATGGTGAGTTCAAAAAAGAAACAGATATCATGGACGTTTGGTTTGACTCAGGTTCATCATGGAATGGAGTTGTGGTAAACCGTCCTGAGTTGACTTACCCAGCAGACCTTTACCTAGAAGGTTCTGACCAGTACCGTGGTTGGTTCAACTCATCACTCATCACATCTGTTGCCAACCATGGCGTAGCACCTTACAAACAAATCTTGTCACAAGGTTTTGCTCTTGACGGTAAAGGTGAGAAGATGTCTAAATCTCTTGGAAATACCATTGCTCCAAGCGATGTTGAAAAACAATTTGGTGCGGAAATCTTGCGTCTTTGGGTAACAAGTGTAGACTCAAGCAATGATGTACGTATCTCTATGGATATCTTGAGCCAAGTCTCTGAAACTTACCGTAAGATTCGTAACACCCTTCGTTTCTTGATTGCCAATACTTCTGACTTTAACCCAGCTCAAGATGCAGTCGCTTACGATGAACTTCGTTCAGTTGATAAGTACATGACGATTCGCTTTAACCAGCTTGTTAAGACCATTCGTGATGCTTATGCAAACTTTGAATTCTTGACAATCTACAAGGCCTTGGTGAACTTTATCAACGTTGATTTATCAGCATTCTACCTTGATTTTGCTAAGGACGTTGTTTATATCGAAGGTGCAAAATCACTGGAACGTCATCAAATGCAGACTGTCTTCTATGACATTCTTGTGAAAATCACCAAACTCTTGACACCAATCCTTCCTCACACTGCGGAGGAAATATGGTCATATCTTGAGTTTGAAGCTGAAGACTTCGTTCAATTGTCAGAATTGCCAGAAGCAGAAACTTTTGCTAACCAAGAAGAAATCTTGGATACATGGGCAGCCTTCATGGACTTCCGTGGACAAGCTCAAAAAGCCTTGGAAGAAGCTCGTAATGCAAAAGTAATCGGTAAATCACTTGAAGCTCACTTGACAGTTTATCCAAATGAAGTGGTGAAAACTCTACTCGAAGCAGTAAACAGCAATGTAGCTCAACTTTTAATCGTGTCAGACTTGACCATCGCAGAAGGACCAGCTCCAGAATCTGCCGTTAGCTTCGAAGATGTAGCCTTTACAGTTGAACGTGCTGCAGGCCAAGTATGTGACCGTTGCCGTCGTATCGACCCAACAACAGCAAAACGCAGCTACCACGCAGTTATCTGTGACCACTGTGCAAGCATCGTAGAAGAAAATTTTGCGGACGCAGTCGCAGAAGGATTTGAAGAGAAATAAGGTTGTTGTATGATACTAATAAGGAAAAGGATTGCCAAACAGTCCTTTCCTTTTTGGTTTTGACTAGCTTTTTTGTGAAAAATTGTGTAAAATAGAATAGATAAACGAGGGGAAACCTCGGAAAATTTAAAGGAGAATCCATCTAATGGTAAAATTGGTTTTTGCTCGCCACGGTGAGTCTGAATGGAACAAAGCTAACCTTTTCACTGGTTGGGCTGATGTTGATTTGTCTGAAAAAGGTACACAACAAGCGATTGACGCTGGTAAATTGATCAAAGAAGCTGGTATCGAATTTGACCAAGCTTATACTTCAGTATTGAAACGTGCGATCAAAACAACTAACTTGGCTCTTGAAGCTTCTGACCAATTGTGGGTTCCAGTTGAAAAATCATGGCGTTTGAACGAACGTCACTACGGTGGTTTGACTGGTAAAAACAAAGCTGAAGCTGCTGAACAATTTGGTGATGAGCAAGTTCACATCTGGCGTCGTTCATACGATGTATTGCCTCCAAACATGGATCGTGATGATGAGCACTCAGCTCACACTGACCGTCGTTACGCTTCACTTGACGACTCAGTTATCCCAGATGCTGAAAACTTGAAAGTGACTTTGGAACGTGCCCTTCCATTCTGGGAAGATAAAATCGCTCCAGCTCTTAAAGATGGTAAAAACGTATTCGTAGGAGCTCACGGTAACTCAATCCGTGCCCTTGTAAAACACATCAAAGGTTTGTCAGATGACGAAATCATGGACGTGGAAATCCCTAACTTCCCACCATTGGTATTCGAATTTGACGAAAAATTGAACGTAGTTTCTGAATACTACCTTGGAAAATAAAAAAATGTAAGTCTAGAATTGATTTCTAGGCTTTTTATGTTAGTATGGAAGTATGATAAGGAATAAAAAACAAGATTATGTATTGGCTTACAAGCAACCAGCGTCAACAACATATAAGGGTTGGGAAGAAGAGGCTTTACCAATAGGCAATGGTTCTTTAGGGGCAAAAGTATTTGGCCTTATAGGGGTTGAGCGGATTCAATTCAATGAAAAAAGTCTCTGGTCTGGTGGTCCACTTCCTGATAGTTCCGATTATCAGGGTGGAAATCTTCAGGACCAGTATGGTTTTTTAGCTGAGATTCGGCAGGCTTTGGAAAAGAGAGATTACAATCGGGCTAAGGAACTGGCTGAACAGCACCTAGTTGGGCCCCAAACGAGTCAATATGGGACCTATCTGTCCTTTGGAGATATTTTCATTGAGTTCAGCCAGCAAGGTACAACTTTGTCTCAGGTGACGGATTACCAGAGACAGCTTAATATCAGCAAGGCGCTTGCGACGACTTCTTATGTCTATAAGGGAACGAAATTTGAACGTGAAGCTTTTGCGAGTTTTCCAGATGATCTCTTGGTTCAGCGCTTTACTAAGGAAGGGGCGGAAACTCTAGATTTTACTATAGAACTGTCGCTAAGTCGTGATTTGGCTTCTGATGGAAAGTATGAGCAGGAGAAGTCTGATTATAAGAAATGCCAGCTGGATATCTCTGCTTCTCATATCTTGTTGAAGGGGCGGGTCAAGGACAATGCCCTCCAATTTGCTAGTTGTCTAGCTTGGGAAACAGATGGGGATATTAGAGTTTGGTCAGATAAGGTTCAGATATCAGGAGCCAGTTATGCCAATCTTTTCTTGGCTGCTAAGACTGATTTTGCCCAAAATCCTGCTAGTAATTATCGCAAGAAAATAGATTTAGAGCAACAGGTAAAGGACTTAGTGGAGATAGCTAAAGAAAAGGGCTATGCCCAATTGAAATCAAGGCATATTGAGGACTACCAAGCCTTATTCCAGCGTGTTCAATTGGATTTGGGAGCTGAGATTGATGCATCCACTACAGATGATTTGTTAAAAAATTATAAGCCACAAGAGGGGCAGGCTTTGGAGGAGTTGTTCTTCCAGTATGGACGGTATTTACTGATTAGTTCTTCCAGAGATTGTCCAGATGCTCTACCAGCTAACCTACAAGGGGTCTGGAATGCAGTCGATAATCCTCCTTGGAATTCGGACTATCACTTGAATATCAACCTGCAGATGAATTATTGGCCAGCCTATGTTACCAATCTCCTAGAGACGGCTTTCCCAGTCATCAACTATATAGATGATTTGCGTGTCTATGGTCGTCTAGCGGCTGCAAGGTATGCAGCAATCGTCTCTCAGGAAGGGGAGGAGAACGGTTGGTTGGTTCATACTCAAGCGACACCCTTTGGTTGGACGGCACCTGGTTGGGATTACTATTGGGGTTGGTCACCAGCTGCCAATGCGTGGATGATGCAAACTGTTTATGAAGCCTATTCATTTTATAGGGACCAAGACTATCTCAGGGAGAAAATTTATCCCATGTTAAGGGAAACGGTTCGTTTTTGGAATGTCTTTTTACATAAGGATCAGCAGGCGCAGCGTTGGGTCTCTTCTCCGTCTTATTCGCCAGAACATGGGCCGATTTCGATTGGCAATACCTATGACCAATCTCTGATTTGGCAGTTATTTCATGATTTTATTCAGGCTGCTCAGAAATTGGAACTGGATGAGGACTTGTTGACGGAAGTCAAGGAGAAGTTTGATTTGCTTAATCCTCTTCAAATCACTCAATCTGGTCGAATCAGGGAGTGGTATGAGGAGGAAGAGCAATATTTTCAAAATGAAAAAGTGGAGGCCCAGCATCGGCACGCTTCCCATCTAGTGGGACTCTATCCTGGAAATCTCTTTAGCTACAAGGGACAAGAGTATCTTGAAGCGGCGCGTGCTAGCCTCAATAATCGTGGAGATGGCGGCACAGGCTGGTCCAAGGCTAATAAGATCAATCTTTGGGCGCGTCTAGGAGATGGCAATCGAGCCTATAAATTATTAGCAGACCAGTTAAAGTCATCCACTTTGCCAAATCTTTGGTGTAGCCATCCTCCTTTTCAAATAGATGGTAATTTTGGTGCTACTAGTGGCATGGCAGAAATGTTGCTCCAGTCTCATACAGCTTATCTGGTACCTCTAGCCGCCCTACCCGATGCATGGTCAACAGGTTCCGTTTCAGGCTTAATGGCACGTGGACATTTTGAAGTTAGCATGAGGTGGGCGGATAAAAAACTCTTACAGTTGACCATTTTATCAAGAAGTGGGGGAGAATTGCGAGTCTCTTATCCAGGTATTGAGAAGAGTGTGATTAAATTGGATAAAGAAAAAATAAAAGCGAAATGCATGGGGAAAGATTGTATTTCGGTGGCAACAGCAGAAGGTGATCTTGTTCAATTTTATTTTTAAGAAGGTGATAGAAGGCAGTAGTTTGAGACTGCCTTTTAATAAGGATTTGAGAATGTAAGCAGTTTCCAACTAGTTGAAAAAGCGTTATAATGGTAATAGGAAGTAATACTCAATGAAAATCAAAGAGCAAACTAGGAAGCTAGCCGCAGGTTGCTCAAAACAGTGTTTTGAGGTTGCAGATGGAAGCTGACGTGGTTTGAAGAGATTTTCGAGTAGTATAATTTGTTTGAGAGAGGGTGGGGCTTATGGCTTATATTGAGATGAAACACTGTTACAAGCGTTACCAGGTTGGGGACACGGAGATTGTGGCCAATCGCGATGTGAATTTTGAGATTGAAAAGGGTGAATTGGTTATTATTCTAGGTGCGTCTGGTGCAGGCAAGTCAACGGTTCTTAACCTTCTTGGGGGGATGGATACTAATGATGAAGGGGAAATCTGGATTGATGGTGCCAATATTGCAGACTATAGTTCCCACCAGCGTACCAATTACCGCCGCAATGATGTAGGATTTGTTTTTCAGTTTTATAATCTAGTTTCCAATCTAACCGCTAAGGAAAATGTGGAGTTGGCTTCAGAAATCGTGACAGATGCCTTGAATCCTGAACAGGTCTTGACAGATGTAGGTCTGGCTCATCGTCTCAATAACTTTCCAGCCCAGCTTTCTGGAGGGGAGCAACAGCGAGTCTCCATTGCACGCGCGGTAGCCAAAAATCCTAAAATTCTCCTTTGTGATGAACCGACAGGCGCCTTGGATTATCAGACGGGTAAGCAGGTTTTGAAAATTCTCCAAGATATGTCTCGTCAAAAGGGAGCGACGGTGATCATCGTGACTCACAATGGAGCTTTGGCGCCCATTGCTGATCGCGTGATTCATATGCACGATGCCAGTGTCAAGGATGTGGTGATCAACGAGCATCCTCAGGATATCGACAGTTTGGAGTACTAGCATGATCAAGCGAAAAACCTATTGGAAGGACTTAATTCAGTCTTTCACAGGCTCCAAGGGGCGTTTCTTATCCATCTTGACCTTGATGATGTTGGGATCTCTAGCCCTTGTAGGCCTCAAAGTGACTAGCCCCAACATGGAGGCAACAGCTAATGCTTATTTAACAACTGCTCAAACCTTGGATTTGGCAGTTATGTCTAATTATGGTTTGGATCAAGCAGATCAAGAAGAACTAGAACAGACCCAGGGCGCAGAGGTTGAGTTTGGCTATTTGACAGATGTGACTATGGAGAATGGGCAGAATGCCATTCGGCTGTACTCCAAACCAGAGCGAATTTCAACCTTTCAGCTAAGAGAGGGACGACTTCCTCAGTCAGACAAGGAAATCGCATTGGCCACTCATTTGCAAGGCCAATACAGCGTGGGACAGGAGATTAGTTTTAAAGAAAAAGAAGAGGGTCATTCCTCTTTAAAAGACCATACTTATACCATTACTGGTTTTGTGGATTCAGCTGAAATCCTCTCCCAGCGAGATATGGGCTACGCAGGAAGTGGAAGTGGGACTCTGACAGCTTATGGGGTGATTTTACCTAGTCAGTTTGATCAGAAAGTCTACAATATAGCTCGTTTAAAATATCAAGATTTGTCAGGTTTAAATGCTTTTTCAGCAACTTATGAAGAAAAATCCAAACAGCATCAGGAAGACCTAGAACAAGCTTTGTCAGATAATGGCAAGGCACGTCTGCAAGTGTTGAAAAAAGAAGGACAAGAGTCTCTAGACAAAGGCCAAGAGACCCTTGACAAGGCTGATACTAATTTGCAGGAAGGCAAGCGTCGTTTAGCAACTGCTCAAGCTCGTTTACAGGCTCAGGAAAGTCAACTAGCCTTGCTTCCTCAAAATCAGAGAGAGCAGGCTAGTTCTCAACTTACCCAAGCCAAGAAGGAATTGAGCAAGGAAGAGGACAAACTAAAGCAGGCTGAACAAAATCTAGCCCAAGAAAAGGAAAAATTAGAAAAACATCAGCAAGTCTTGGATGATTTAGCTGAGCCCAAGTATCAAGTCTATAATCGTCAGACCATGCCTGGCGGTCAAGGCTACCTCATGTACAGTAATGCTTCAGCCAGTATTCGGGCAGTGGGCAATATCTTTCCTGTAGTGCTTTATGCTGTAGCAGCTATGGTGACCTTTACAACAATGACTCGCTTTGTGGATGAAGAGAGAACACATGCAGGTATTTTTAAGGCCTTGGGCTATCGTAGCAAGGATATTATCGCCAAGTTTCTCCTCTACGGCCTAGTAGCTGGGACTGTCGGAACAGCTCTAGGTAGTATACTTGGCCATTATTTACTAGCCAGTGTAATTTCAAGTGTCATTACAAAAGGTATGGTAGTGGGAGAAACCCAGATTCAGTTCTATTGGAGCTATAGTTTATTAGCTCTTGGTTTAAGTTGGTTGGCGAGTGTGTTACCGGCCTACCTGGTGGCTCGTAGGGAACTACACGATGAAGCAGCCCAGCTTTTACTGCCTAAACCACCTGTCAAAGGAGCTAAAATCTTACTGGAGCGCATCGGTTTTATCTGGCGTCGTCTCAGTTTTACCCATAAGGTAACAGCCCGCAATATCTTCCGTTATAAGCAACGGATGTTGATGACAATCTTTGGTGTGGCAGGTTCAGTTGCTCTGCTTTTTGCAGGTTTAGGAATCCAATCCTCTGTAGCAGGAGTTCC